>PCAI01000034.1 GCA_002731195.1 Methanobacteriota archaeon
GATTGGTCGTTTAGCTGGGATAGTAGCACCGTTACAGATGGCACCCATAGAATATCTGTTAGAATGATTAGCGGTAATGGTGTGATGTCAGAAGAAGTCAGAAAACAAATAGTAGTAGATAATATTCCTCCAAGTCCTGATTTAATGTTTAGAAGTTCTGCTTTATCATTTGAAGAATTTGGAGTTCCAATATCTGAAGTTTATGTAAATACTTTCCTAGAAATAAGAGGTTCAATAAGGAACGTGGGAGATATGTCGGCGAATGAAGTCGGAATAATATTAGAAGAAGATGGGTCAAGAAGAGATGAATACATAATACCGAGAATAGAAAGTGGGGAAATAGTAGAAATAACATTATATTGGAATCCTGCAACATCAGGAGACAGGCAAATTGAGATTATAATTGACCCTGTAAATACAATTTCAGAAAGTGATGAAACTAATAACATACTATCTGAAAATTTTCCAGTCATTGCACGTCCTGAAGGAATAGACTTAGCAATAAGAGATAGTGCAATAAAAACAATGCCAGAAATACCACGTCCCAATGAGCAATTTGTAGTAGAAGTCAGAGTAGACAATTTGGGATCTTATGATGCATATGACATAGATGCATTCTTAGAAATAAAAACTGAGAAAGGGTGGCAACAAGTAGCAAGTACTGATGTAGACAGAATATACGGACAAGGTTCAAAACAGGTATCATTTTTATACATCCCAAATATGTCAGGAATTTTAGAAATAAGAATAGATATTAGTGGCCAATTTGCTGATTTAGACTGGAGTAATAATATATTTGAAACCACAGTATTAATAGACAAATCTACATTAACGGCACCCAGAAATCTCAATTTCAAAGTAGGAGAATTGCCATTAGAAGTAATTGATATGGAAGATAGTGGAATAATAATTACTCAAAGAGATTCGACTTTGTACTTGTATAAACTTACTCAAAGTAAGAATCTGGTGCAATGTAACAATATAATGGAAGAAATGTGGTCTGGAGAAATTCAGGTTGAGATTGATGAAGATAATATTGCACATTTATCTTGGACTAGGAGATATTTGGATAATAACGGATACTACAAACAGACTCTGACCTATTCTACAATTGATTCTGCATGTCAAATGACGCCAATACAAGATTTAATGCCTCCAATATTACTATCAGATGGCAAATATTGGGGAATAGATATGGATAAAAGAGGCACAGAGATAATAATCTCAGGATATCACCAAGATATTTTTGCTGGAGGTAGTTTTCAAGAAAGTACGGATATATTCCTATTACACTCTGACTTACCCATATCCTCATCTGATTGGACCTTAAATACGAACATAATTACAGATATCGACATTTCATCATCCTCACCAGATAACTTGGAAATAGAATTCGGTGTAAAGGATGAAATACACCTACTTTATCAAGAAAATAGAGATGATACTACAGGCATAGAAAGACTTGGTTTATGGTATGCCCATGGAGAATTAGATGAGACGAATTGGGCTTTCAAGAAAGCGATTGGTGATCAGGCTGCTCTCGCAGAGATGATTGTAATTGTAGAAGATGAAAATGAAAAGATAATATCTTGTTGGAGAGAAGGGAGTTTGGATGAGGCGAAGATTGTGTGCATAATTGCTGATTCATCATTTAGAGCGATAAATGATCAAATGAAGGATTTTCCGGCTAGAGGCCTGCGAAATATTGACTTTATAGAGGCTGAAAGAGGTATACAAGTTTATTTTGATGGAGTTGGACCAACTGGACCCCAATTACAATATGGTCTAATAAACTTTGAAGAGGGTTGGTTAGGCATTTCTGATAGACTAGGAAATGGTAAACTACACACTTCCACAAAGTCCCCCTCCAGTATTGAAACTTTGATACTCCATACATCAAATAATGGATGGCAGTTGAGATCTTTGATAGATGATGAAGCCAGTAAGAATAATGATATTTCGGCATTAGATTGGGTAAAAATACAATTGGGACTATCAAATAATGATCAAGAATTTAGGATTTTGATCATAGGAGTTTCAGTAACAGTTCTAATTCTATGCGCCATAATTATTGTAACTATGTCCACTCAAGGCATGAAATGGATGAATGAAAGGAGGAGGAGGAGAGCTAGAGGGTCTGTGAAATTAGAAGACGATGTCATAGATATAGTAGGTGAAGAAGACATAATGATTACTTCGGCAGAATTGGATATGATAGAATTAATTTCAGAAGATGATTCGGCGAATAATAAAGAAAGTCGTAGATTGAGAAGGTCTTCAAGGGCTGAAACGGATCAGAATATAGAAGAGTTTGAAGTTTTTCCTGTGGAAATTATGGAAGAAAAACAGATTAAAAAGCCATTGGGAATTGATAATCAAATAATTTGTCCATTCTGTAACTCAAGATTCGGAATCTCAATTGGAGTATCCTCAACAAAGTGTCCGGTGTGTGAAGAAAGGATTGATTTGTAAAATAATAATCTTAAATGAATGAGACGCCGCCATGCTGCAATATAAAATCCCGTTGTAAATCACTAAACCAATCTAACATAGATTTGGAGAATTGTACAGATATTACTTCCTTATCAGCAATTAGGTCGTCCTGAATTCCTTGTAATGTCCCAGGGGCAGCTCCACAGGATATACATGCACCATCTAGATTTAATATGAGAGATAATGCATATTTTCCATTATTCAACTTTTCAACTGACGAATCATCGATAATAATACTGCCTCCGTGGCCATCTAATGCTGCCCTTACTGGACCCAGACGAGCCATTAAGGCAGGTATCAAATCTTTATCTGAATCATTATGTAAATTTATTAGAGACAGATTCTGTAATCTAGATATTTCGTCGGGGTCATTATTCTGCAATATTCTTTTTTGAGACTCCATTTTCATCGCCTTATCTATCTCTAGGCGATAAGTTTCAGCAAGTTTTTCTGCATCGGAATCTCCTACATCAGGTAAATTCATATTAATCGGAAGGAGTACTATAATTTTAGGTTGACCTAAAGTAAATAGTAACAAAATTAGGTATTGAGAACTAAAAATAGAGATGTTCAAAAGAGACAGTGTGTGCACATATACTATGGAATCTAGCGTACCGCTTCTTGAGATTAAAAATCTTCATGCAGGAATTGATGGAAATCAAATTCTTAATGGGATAAATATAGAAATTGGTGCTGGAGAAATTCATGCCATAATGGGGCGCAATGGAAGTGGTAAAACCACTACTGCGAATATCGTAATGGGGCATCCTGACTTTGATGTAGAAGAAGGAGAAATAAAACTCAAAGGAGATAATTTACTTGATTTAGAAACATGGGAAAGGGCTAAACGAGGTGTTTTTCTTTCCTTCCAATACCCTCAAGCTGTTCCTGGGCTGCAAGTTGGTAATTTTTTGAAGAAATCGGTTGCAAGTATAAAAGGTGAAGAAGCTGCTAAAGGGAAGAATTTTAGGGAATTATTAAAAAAATCAATGAAAGAATTGAATATGCCATCATCATTCTTATCTCGGTATGTAAATGATGGTTTTAGTGGAGGAGAGAAGAAAAGATTTGAAATACTACAGATGATGTTACTGCAACCACAACTAGCCATCCTTGATGAAACAGACAGTGGATTGGATATCGATGGAATAAGAACTGTGGCAACGGGCATTAACTCATCCATAAGAGGAACAAACTCTGGTGCTTTGATAATTACGCATTATTCAAGGATCTTAGATTATATTAAACCAGACAAGATACACGTTCTGATAGATGGCAAGATAGTTGCCACAGGAGATTCGACCCTCGCTACAGACTTAGAAGAAAATGGATATGACTGGTTAGAAGAAAGAGTCAAAGAAGGAGGGATTAACTGATGAAAACATCACAAGAAGCCAGAGATGTCGTTGGAGATTATAAGTCGGGATGGCACGATACAGAAAATTCAACCATTCGTTTTGATTCAGGGTTGTCAGAAAAGGTAGTTAGAGATATATCCAAGATTAAAAATGAGCCTGAATGGATGACTGAAGTTAGAGTTAAAGCGTATCGGCATTTTGCTGAAAGAAAAATGCCTACATGGGGAAATATGAGTATGTTGGAACAAATTGATTTTGAAAAAGTATGTTACTACCTGAGGTCTTCATCTGCAACTGAGAATGATTGGGATGAAGTTCCTGAAGAGATTAGAAATACATTCGAACGCTTAGGAATACCTGAAGCTGAGCAGAAATGGTTATCAGGAGTTACTGCACAATATGAATCTGAAGCTGTTTATCACAGCATTAGAGAAGATTTAGTTGCTCAAGGCGTTATTTTCTTAGATATGGATAGTGGCCTCAGAGAATATCCCGAAATTGTCAAGAAATGGTTTTGCTCAGTAGTCCCTTATTCCGACAATAAATTTTCTGCTTTGAACACAGCGGTATGGTCAGGAGGATCATTTATTTATGTGCCAAAAGGAGTTCATGTAGAAATGCCAGTACAGGCTTATTTTAGAATAAATGCAAAAAATATGGGCCAATTTGAAAGAACATTAATTATTGCTGACGAGGGAAGTAGTATTCACTATGTAGAAGGATGTACGGCGCCAACTTATTCTACTGATTCCTTACATTCTGCAGTAGTTGAACTAGTGGCCCTTCCAGGCTCACATATACGTTATTCTACTGTCCAAAATTGGAGTGCGAATGTGTACAATCTAGTTACAAAAAGAGGAATTGCGCATGAAAATGCAAAAATAGAATGGGTAGATGGAAATATAGGCAGTAAATTGACAATGAAATATCCATCAGTTATACTCAAAGGCGAAGGTTCGCATGCAGAAGTTATTTCTGTTGCTTATTCTGGAAGTGGGCAGCACCAAGATGCGGGTGCTAAAATACATCACCTAGCATCAAATACCACAAGTAAAATATTATCAAAAAGTATCAGTAAAGATGGAGGCAGAGGGTCATACAGGGGGATGGTTACGGTATCTCCAAAAGCTAATAATTGTAAGTTGAATGTTGTTTGTGATGCATTAATATTAGATGATGAAAGTAGATCAGATACATATCCGACAATGGAAGTTGCAAATCCTACTGCAAGATGTGAACATGAAGCAAGTGTTTCGAAAGTAAGTGATGATCAATTATTCTATTTAATGAGTAGAGGGCATACAGAAGAAGAGGCATTGGCACTAATTGTGAATGGTTTTTTTGAGCCTTTTACTAGAGAATTACCAATGGAATATGCAGTTGAATTGAATAAATTGATGGCTTTAGAGATGGAAGGAAGTATTGGTTAAATGGTGTTAATATGAATGCCATTAATAGATACAAAGAGGTTTCAGGAACAACTGATAAGGCCGATCATCTTTGGCGTTATACTCCATGGAAAAAAGTTCACCCAACAGGCGATATTAAAATAGTCCCAGAAATAGATAAAGAAGTCAAGTTACGATTGATTAATCTTGATGGGACTGATTTAGCAGAAGGAATAAGTCTACAAAAAGGAAATGTATTAGAAGAGAAAATAGAAGATATAGATCCCGTAGCAACATCTTTCATAAAGGCAGTTTCTGAGAAATCTAGATGGGTTCTGAGGACAGAAAGAAAGTTTACCTCTGAGGCCCCTATATTGCTAGAAATAGAAACAAATAGTGACTTTAATTCATTAGAATTAGTACTTGATATTGGAGAAATGAGTGAATTTGAGATAGTTACACTGATAAAAGGAGAATCTGATTGGACAGGTTTTTTGAGAACAGGAAGGATAGGTGATGGTTCAAACATAAATGATATTACAGTATGTTTGCAGAAGAAAGGCGTATTGTTAAGACTAGATTCTATTGCATTGGGCAGAGATGCAAATATGAATACTGGAACAGTGTCATCGGGCTCAGAGAGGACGAAAGCGGATCTGAGATATAGAATGGCTGAGAATGGGAGCCATTTACAAGTTCTTGGCTCAATATTATCAAGAGAAGATATGTATCTTGACTACCATATAGAAATTCAACATGATGCGCCTGAGACATTTAGTAGACTTGACTGGCATGCTGCATGCGGAGGGAAGAGTCGTACAATTGGGACTGGAATGTTGAAAGTAGCCAAAGGGTCGACAGGTACTGACGCGGCACAGAATTTCCATAATTTATTATTATCCAAAGACGCAGAGGCAGATGGTATTCCAGAATTAGAAGTTTCAGAATCCAATGTAGTTGGTTGTGGACACGGTATTGCAAATGGGCCAATAGATGAAAATCAAGTATTTTATTTGCAATCTAGGGGATTCTCAAAATCTGATGCTAGATCGGCTCTTATAGCAGCATTTCTAAACTCTACTCTAGTTAAAATGGGGAGTACAGTTTTACATGAGTGGTTAAGTAAATTATTAACTTCAGAATTAGATGCAATGAATAAGTGAAGTGACATATACATGGTTTCCAGAAATGGGTTAAATAATAGGAATAGCGAGATAAAAATATCCAAAATATTGGGTTTTGTGTTTGGTTTTTATATCATATTATCGTTTTTAGCACCCTTGATGATGGAGGAGGGAACAGTTCCAGAATTATCAGGGAGAGCCAATGCAATAGATTATGCGAATGAGGAAAGTTGGGGTAATTTAGAGCATGGAGAAGATTCCAAAATAGGGCACGATCAATCCAAACATGGAGGAAATTTTGCGTGGTTAGATCTGAATCCGATTTGGGCATTTACTTATTTAATAGGAGATATCAATTGCCACCAGAAACACGAACGTTCGTGGGAAATAAACGATAATCAGATGCCGATATGTACTAGAGATATTGGAATCTTATTTGGAATAGTTTTAGGGTGTTTAGTTTTTAGAATTAGAGGTTTCAATAGATGGACCATAAGAGATACATTTCTAACAATAATACCAGATAGTAAACTCGCTATGGTTTACAAGAATGATGCCCGAATGACATCAATGTTTTTACTAATAATATTATCAATATTACCAATAGGAATAGATGGTTTTGCGCAAATTTTGACAACATATGAGTCCACCAATTTGAAAAGAGTAATTACTGGCATCATAGCAGGTTTTTGCCTTGGATGGTTAATTTGTTCCATGCTTGCTGCAAAACCAGATCATTTTGATAATTCTGAAAGAGTCATTTTGCCCTTGGGTTCATTACTAAAGATAAAATAAGTTCAATTTCCTTTCCACCACTTGATTAGATCTGCTTCAGAATTGAGAATCTCATGCTCCTCCCTTCCATCTCCTAATGCATTCAGTCTTGAAATCATCGAATTTATCGACTGTAAGTTGTTATTCTCTTTTATTATCTGAGGTAAAGAAAAACGTAAATGTTTATTGGGATTTTTTCTCTGCCATTTTTTAATTTCTGATTTAATAGGCCAAATTACAAGTAAGAGCCTTCCAAGAGAATAGTATTTGTCTTTTAGACGTGATTTTGGATTTTCCCCAGATAGAAGTGTTTTAGTCTGAGTTAACCAAAGTAAATCAGAATGTAGGAACCTGATTATTTTTCTAGTATGGCTATATGACACATTTCTAACAGGCCCTAATGCCTCCCTTAATTCTGAGATATCTGCTGAATTCATCAAAGACAATGTGCCGCAAATAGAAGAAATAGAATGGCTGAGGATACTCTTGGGAAATGATATATTTTCTTCTTTAGATGAATTTTGAAGTTTCTTATTATGATTTTTTTGTGCATTTAGGAGTATTTTCCATGGTTTCTCACCATTGAGCCAATTTTTATTATTCCTGAGTGGCTTTAATCCAATATTTTCTAGAGTTGATTGCCCATCTAATGAATGTAGTAGTTTTGTCAAATGATAAATCTCAACATCATGAACTTGTACATTAATTGGGAGTGGTTTAGAATGTAGGAAATTTTTAACAACAGTATTTAATTTTTTACGGAAATCAATTTCTGATGTTTCATTTAATATTGGACCTACAAGTGCCCCCATGTCAAAGGGAGTAGGCATTTCTAATTCTCCCGAAAGTAAATTTTTGTATCCTGCTCTGATTTTTTTTTGTAAATCAGATGTTTCAAAATACTCTTTTTTGTCTGAGAGATTTCTTAATGTACCTCCTTCAATTCTTTTTAATGCTATTTCTGGGTCGCAATCTACCCATATGCATAAATCAGGTATTAATGCTGCAGAATTCATATGAGCAACCCTTTCTAGCCCTAGTTTACCGACAATTCCTTGATAAACCAGTGAAGAGTGGATATTTCTCTCACTTACTACTGCCCTTCCTTCTTTCAGATAAGGTAAAATCCAGCCGTGTGAATGATCTAATCTATCTGCAGCAAATAATCCAGCTTCTCCTTCTGGTTTTAAAGTCTGCATTTTTACAGATTCGATAGCTAAACGGCCTAAAGGGTGTTCCCTCCTCGGTTCACCAGTTTTTTCGACTGATGAAAATGTAAATTCTTTCTCAAGAATTTCTGCAACTATACTTGTTGCTAGTCCTTTTCCACTACCATCACCACCTTCAACACTAATAAGATACATAAGATTCCTCATTCAATATTTATCTCATCAATAGTAAACTGGTGTTTAGTAAGACTAGAAAGTGCCATCCCTATGAGTATTAAGAGTGGTCCAATAAACAAACCGCCCCTACTCCATAGCCCTATAAAGGAAAACCACCAAGCTTTCCTGTAACTTTTACCATGTAATACTTCGAAACCACCTCTTACTCCAATGGTTCCTGAAATTAGTGTTAGGATTGCAATTATCGTAGCAAGAGTTGCTGCTTGACTCAAGTTACTTTCTCCTCTCCAATCAATCTCAATTACAGATTCATCATCTCCCGGAGTCATAGTTATTGGTATCTGAGTATGGTCGCCCGGTATCAAAAATAATCTAATTGAAATATTATCCTCAAGAGAAGCAAACAAAATAAAGGGTTGACGTTTTATTTCTGGCATCTGGAAACGCCCGCTTTGATCTGTAAATGTTTCTTTTCCAGTTACAGTACCATCAACATTTAACAGAGTTAATTTTACACCCTCTATTGGATCTCCTCCAGTATTATTATCAATAAGTGCAGAATTAACAATACCATTGATATCGGCGTAATCATCATCACTAACTAATGATCCGGAAAGTATCTCGGCAGGGTTAGCAGAAATGGCTAGGACTCCAAATATTGCACCCAAAAGACTTCCAGATATTACCAAAACAGCCGCTGCGATCCTTGTAGCAGAGTCTTCTGAAATATCTGAAAGCCATATCTCTAAAGACGACATAGAATCATAATCGATGTCATTTTTCAATTTATTCCCTCCTTCTCAATCGTATCTCCGGATGTATTTAACTGTTCATCTTGTCGCATAAATGATCTAAAAAATAAGAATATAAAAGCAGGCCATGAACCGGGCATCACAAATATAGTGATTGCAATTAAACTGATTACTGAGAAAAAAATGTTGTTTGAAAGATAATCATAAATTTGGGCGCGAATGGATGAGTTTGAATCTAAGTCATCACATGCGATGTCCGAGATGTTAGATTCAACAAACTTGGTAAGATATATCTTTTCCCAATTCTTTCCAGTTAATAAAAAGAAATCGTCTTGAGCTGAATAAGCAATGCCATTTAGTACTGAATCTGAATCCTTTTGATTATCTGATAGTGATTCGAAAGAAATTGAATGTTGGACAATTCCATTAGTACTATTAATCGAAATTATCCTATTTTCTTTCCAAATATTCGCATAAATTAAATCTCCTACGCATTCCAACTCATTGAGATTGGAAATCTTTTCATTATTTTCTTTTACAGTAATTATTGAAGATATACTGAAATCATAAACATTTCTTATTGTCAAATCAGAAGAACCATTGGACATAATAAAAAAATCTTCATTATTACACAACCCCCATCCTTCTCCAGTATAATTGTAATTTCCTATTAATTCAAAAGTTTCTATGTCAAATATTTTTGCATGTTCTCCTTTCCATGTCAACATAACAATTGAATCATTGAATATTGATATTCCTTCAGAGAATATATCTTCATCAAAATTTATTTCGTGTATTATTTCTCCAGAAGTTATGTTTAACTCTCGAAGGCTAGAAGAACCGTACTGCCCAGTACTTTCAAATAATCTTGTTCCGTCAATTTCTAATCCTTGTGTAAATGAGTTAGGTTGATGATCAATTGTTTTTATAATATTAAAATCCATTTTTGAATCAGAGCAGAGAGATGATGCTGAGACATTATAGGAGACTAGGGTGATAATTATCAGGCATGAAAATAATTTTTTGAAATTATAATTAACTATTGTGTACGAACAATGCTCCATCGACGTTAAAATATGTCTTTCAACCCAGTAAATAACATTAATGCAGTGAGTGAACAGTATGTCGGCCATTAATCCCAAAACTAAGTCATTAATTCCGCTTTTATTGACTTCTGTACTAATATTATCTGTTTTTACTCCTTGTTTATTTTCAGAAGAAATATCCGAAGTAAAAGATTCTAAATTCATTACAACTGGCCTCTCTGAATTCTCTCCTGATACCGAGGGGAAGGAGTATATGTTTAACGGTGATGATTTATCTGTCTTTTCTGCGACTGGTTTTCTAAAAAATCAATGGTCTGATGCAGGATATCCGGGATTGGTAATGCCATTTTCCGAGAATAGTCACTCCAAGAATACAATTAGCAGCTGTGAGAATGCATGGAGCGTTGGAGAAAGTGATAACATATCCACTTCAGGAGGGACAATTGCGGCCACTGTGCAAAGAATATCTACAAACTCTGCAATCTTTGTTGAAAATGGAAAAATTGTATCTTCGACTACTTTGAATGATATAGTATCTACTTGGGAGTCGACCATTTTTCCAACTGATACGTATTATTTTGGCGACCCTCCTGACGTAGATAATAATTGTCAAATTGAGATAGTAATTTATGAAATAGATGGCATAGGAGGAACAGGAGGTTATTTCCAACCGGGAATATCATCAATCAGAGAGAGCTTGTTCTTTGATATAGATGATATGAATTCAAGAAATACAATTTTGGCTCATGAATTTGAACATCTTTTGCATAACTCAAGAGATCCGTTTGAATATATGTGGATTGATGAAGGAGCGGCAGATATGGCAGCGTATTTATGCTTCGGAACTAGCGATACTCTAAGTTATCATGCAAATGAATGGGCTCAAAATTCTAGTATCAGTGTCAGGTGGTGGAATGATAGAATTGCAGACTATGGAGCTGGTTTCTTATTTTTAATGTATATTTCAGATAAGTTAGGAGGAGGTGATGCGATACAAAGATTAGTCGCAGATACTGCAGTAGGCGGCACTTCAATAGAGAATTTGGCGATTAATCCAGAACCTGGTTCGACATCAATAGGCACGACAATGAATGATATTTTTGCTAATTTTAGTGCAGCAGTCTCACTTGACAGCCCCCAAGGAGTATATGGATTTTCCAACCTAGACTTGACAGATGGATGTGATTCAGAATCAATATGTAAAGCTCAACTTAGTGGAGAGAATGATCAATGGATTACTGGCTGGCAAAGTGAATCACAGAGTATTGAGGGATGGGGTATGCGATCATACAAATTTAGCCAAGGAAATGGTGAACCATTGAATTTGATGGTTTTACCTACACAGTTTGGATTTGTTGGATCAATATTAGTCAAAGAAGCGGCTACTGGAACATGGACTATGTCAAAATTGAGGATTGATTCCGCGACCGGTGTTGGAACGGGATTAGTGCATGGTTTTGGAAATACTACTAGTGATGTTTACCTGTTTGTATGGTATAATTCATTAACAGATGATTGTGACTATAGTTTTGTTAATTGTGGAATAATGTCAGGATCATATCCTACAGCTTCTTTTACAGTTTATGCTGATTTGATAAGTGATCCCGCGGAGGTTTCAATAGATTCAATAAATACTTTTGATAGAGATGGTGATGGATTGGAAGATAGTGTAGAGTTAAGTTTCGAGATTATTTCATATGCTTTCTTCGAGATAATACAAGTAGAGTTTGGTGCTTATGTGAATAATACCCTAAAAGATAACTTAGAATTAGAAGTTACTGCGGGAAATGGAGATTCGGAAATAGAAATAATCTGGTATAGTCCTCCTACATCAGGAGAATGGACTTTCGGAGTTGAAATATCCGACATTACAGGAGAAATTCAGGATTCGGCTTTTTCCCTTCCGGTTTATCTAGAAAATATGAAACCGGAAGCATCGGGATCTATTGCGACAAATATTACTCAAACATGGGCATCTGTTAATATTTATGGAGGAGGTTATGATGTTTGGGGATTTGGAGATGTCAATGGCTCTTTTACACATAATGAAACTCCAATAGGATATATTTGGGATTTAGGTAATGGGGAAATTTCAGGACTCAAAAACCCTACACATTCATATGAAGAAGAAGGCGAATATCAAATTACATTAATTGTTCAGGATCAAGGAGGATATTATTCAGACATCCAAATTTGGGATATTGTAGTTAATGATTCAACTACTCCTATACCAGCAATTACAGTAGAGGGGATAAATATAGAAGAAGAAATTACTATCCTAACAAACCAAAATATCAGATTCTCTGCCATAAACACCATAGATAATGTTCCTATTGATAAACTGAATTTTACTTGGGATTGGGGCGATGGAAATATTGATTCTGGAGAAGGTAATTTTGAGGCGTACCATTCTTGGATAGATGGCGATTCAGATGGAACGGCATATCAACTTACCTTGACAGTTTTTGATGGTAAACACTATGCAGAACATACAATACAAGTGAATATTCTCAATAGAATTCCAAGACAGATATTCGAAGGAGAATTGCAAACAGATACACTGACTCCTCTAGATATGCCAGATATTTTTATTGATGACGATGGAATAATTGTCGAATATGAATGGTTTTTTGAAGATGGAGTAAATGTCTCAGATTCTGGAATTACTTTAACATCAGATTTTTCAGAGACTAAATCTATTCAATCAAATCCTAAGGTGAGTTGGTCAGAACCAGGAATGAAAAATGTATCCTTGCAAGTAACTGATGATGATGGTAACTATACAATTGCAAATTTTGTAGTAGAGGTCAATAATCAAAGACCAGTGGCTATATTTAACCGGCCATCCGATGGTCTGACGAGTACGGCTTATGTTTTTGAGAGCTCATCCTTTGATACGGATGGAGATACATCAAATCTAGTCCATATATGGAATATATCCGATATGCAAGAATCAATCTATGATGTCTCGTCAATTAGTAGGACATTTTCAAAACCTGGCCTGTACTCAGTCAGCCTAGTAGTCATGGATGAAAGAGGATTAGAATCGGCCCCTAAAACCTATTATTTCAAAATTGAAAATCCATTACCCGTGCCTGTGTTAGAATTCAGACAACCAAGTATTAATGGGACTATTCTGAAATATGTTCCAGAGGACATTGAAATCATCACATGGCAGGTTCCAAATTTACAAGGCGGAGGAGTTTTTATCGCCCCGAATATGCCAATAATGTTTGATGGATCACAGAGTTATGATTCAGATGCTGAATTTAAAGGTAAAGAATCACTTGATCCAGATGACCCTAATTGGAATGGTATAACCAAATGGATTTGGGAGTTTGGAGATTCATCTCCTGAAGTACTAGGCCCAATGGTTTGGCATAGTTATGAACTACCGGGTATTTATGTCATTAAATTGACAGTTTTAGATAGTTTTGAAGGAGGAGAGGCAAATAGCACATATCTAACTGTCCATGTTTCAAGTTCACCAGAAATATTAACTTCAAATCCGATTGGAAGCGAATATGTTACTGTTGGCGATTCGATTAACCTAGATATCGAAGTTTCTGATTATGATTTGTCACTAGGAGTCGATGCATGGATGGATAATGATGCATCTGGCGATTCAGATGGAGATGGCAACATGACAAATGATAAAGATGAAAATCTTGCAGATCAATTAACAATAAAATGGGATTTTAATGTTTTTGAGGATTCAAATTTTGATGGCAACTACAGGAATGATTGGATTGATTGGGAGAATAAAAATTGGGACGTACCTGGAGACTCCAGAATAGCGGTTCAAGTATGTGATGGCGTCGGAGTGTGTTCTTCGAAAGACTTCATAATAACTGTCCTTTCGACTTCTGAAGATAATTCGCCAAAAACTCTATCAGATTTAACGATAGATGATTTTATTCCCGATACAGAGAGTTTTGGAGTCCTGAGTTTAGTAGCGATTGTTTTGATACTGGGTTGGCTCGTTATGAGGCAAAAGAATGAAGATGAAATAGATGCCATTGATATGCTAGAGACCTATGGTGTTGAAGTAAAATTAGAAGGTGGTTTGCCAGGGATGGATCAACATACTCCTCCTCCACAACCTAAATACTTGACAGTGGATGAGCGGAAGAATAAGGAATCAGGTTATGTTCGACCAATTAGGACGAGGCGCGAAAAATGAGAACTAGGAAGGAAATTTTCGCAATAATATCAAATCTTTTGATTATTCTACCAATAGTCATGATTAGTGCCAATTTATCCATTAAGAGCGTAGATGCAGCAAATAACTGTGAAGTTTCCACAGATAATTCATGGGATGTGGAGAGCGCTGTGACTTTGCACAATGTAGATTCAGGACGGGATTGGATGCCGAGTATTTTTGACAATGCTTATGCAGATTCTAGACAATATGGCATAGACCTGAAAGAGGATTTTTCTTATGAAGTTGTCATCGAGGACGGAGGTGCTACAGCAATAAGTATGAAATTAGTACCAGGATACAGATACAACTTTTGTATAACATTTAGCCCCACCATAGGCAGTAATTCAACTATAGCGAAAGGAGATGTTTATCTTATGACTAAAAGTAACTGGGATTCATATAAAACAGAGTATGAAAATAGAGAATGGGATGATATGAAAGAGATAATAGATAGGTTACCCGTAGAATGGAGAGATATGGTAACCTGGATACCATTCAGAGATGTTCATGCTTATGAGGGGAAAAAATATACACAATTTTCAGTTGGGATTGATTCTACTGGATCTTCATGGGCGTCCATATTTGGAGATGATTCTGCAAATGAATACTATTTGGTACTAGACGCTTGGGACAATAGCAGACCTAATGATTTCAGCCCAATAGGAGACGATATGAATGCAGAGATACTGGTCGAAGCGGAAGAAAGAATTGCCATTCCTGCTTTTACAGCATATATTTTGATTGGAGCATTACCAATTTCATGTATCGTTATTCCCATATTACTCCATATTGCGTACAAAAATGGTGCTAAAGAGGAGAGAGATTCAATTCCTGAAAAAATACCTTTTCTGGAAGAAGTCGTCTAGAGTATTATCGATATTCTAGCATTTCCCATGCGATCCTAAGATCTGTAGTATTCATCATACCTTTTTGTGCTAAGTGCCAACCATTTTCCATTGTTGAGTAAACTATTGCTTGGCCCAAAATAGGCGAATGAATGCGATTCCAGTCGCCTGCTTGACCCAACCCCATAATTGAGTTTTTAATATCTGAGTTTCTCAAATCCCATGCCGCTTCAAATAAATTTATTCCATCGGATCTCCCAGCTGATTTGTAGCATACTTTGATGATATCCCCTAAGTCAGTACTATCTTTTACATCTTGTATTATTTCTTTTGAAATCGGAGACTCATCTAAGACATGTGATGAAGCAATGATTTTTGTACCTCCTTTTTTTGCTAATTCACAGAGTTTAGCCCTCTCTTTAGCGTTGATATTGATTTCTAAATCAACCCAACTAACGCCGCTTTCTATTGCTTTCCTCATTACTTCTAGTCTTTGTTTCTCCGTACCCGGAAAATAACCACCTTCTCTTTCCGGCCTACAAGTCAATATTACTGGCAAAACAATGCCTTGCCTTAAAGAAATTAGTACAGAATCTAGATCTAGGTATTCAAATTCTTGAGGAGTAAAAACTGTAGTTTTCTTGATTTTTTGATCTTCCTTACTGAGACTTTTTTGATCCTGTTCTCCGGTTGTGACAATTTCTTGTTTAGACCATAGCATATCTAACCTTACTTCAACTAAATCGGCACCGGTTGCAGTAGCGCTTGCTGCATCTTTTAGGACTTCACTGATAGTACAACCTCTCAAAGAAACGCATACCAACGGCATATCCATAACGGCAAGCGAGTTTAGGTTTCTGTTTAATTATGTCGTGTAATTAGATTTTATGATTAGATGGTGAAAATACAAAAAAACATATCAATATGATAGTTTTTGTATCAACTTTTGGAAGGGTTGAATAACCCCCTTACACTAGGTTAGTTGTTATCAAATGAGGGTTCCCTATAGGGAACCCTCAGAAAACTAGGTGATTATGTGAGTGGCGAAGTAAATATTCCTGAAAATGGTGAGGATAATCAAGAATATGATGCTGGCAGCATACAAGTCCTAGAAGGATTAGAGGCTGTAAGAAAAAGACCGGGTATGTATCTTGGAGATCCTCATGACGGTACAGCATTGCATCATTGCATATGGGAAGTTGTAGACAATTCAGTAGATGAGCATCTTGGAGGTCATAGTGACCTCATAGAAGTAAAAATTAACTCAGATGGAACTTTAACAGTTAGAGACTATGGAAGAGGGATACCAACGGGCATACATGAAGAGTTTGGCATATCAGCAGCAGAAGTGATAATGACAAAATTACATGCTGGCGGAAAATTTGACAATAGTTCATATAAAGTATCTGGAGGATTACATGGAGTTGGAGTTTCGGCTGTGAATGCAGTTTCGGAGTGGATGGAAATGACAA
>PCAI01000048.1 GCA_002731195.1 Methanobacteriota archaeon
CGAGAGCGACAGATGCCAATTCTAAGATAATAAGAAGATCAATAGAGGGAGCAACTGCAACTGATATGACTATAATTGCACAACAAGCAGCATTAGACTATGAAAAAGAACTTTCTGAGAGAGCTTTAGATGAAGATTCAGAAGAATGAGATTATATCTCTAAGTCTAAGAATAAAATCTTCTTTTGCAAGTTCTTTATCGGCAAGCTTATCGACAGAAGCCATTTTTGATTATAAAAGTGGTATTTTAACTATTGATGAGAATGCTAATAGTTTTGTAGATTTACGTGCTAGATGGAATACTATAATGAGAGGGCTTATAGCATCTGAACAGATACTTAAGGCTGTAGATAAAGAGGCGTGAAGATGACCGAAGAGCAAAATACAGCAGAATTACAAAAAATTGTACAAGAATTACAAATTATCAGAAGCCAAATCCAGACTTTCTCTTCTCAGAGTTCCGAGTATTCACTTACTATGGATTCTTTAGAATCGCAAAACCCAGACAAACCAGTGTATCGATCAGTAGGTAACTTACTACTTGAGGTAGATGATAGAGAGAAATTATTTCAAGAATTATCAGAATCCAAATTAAATATAGAAAATCATCTCAAACTACTCATTGAAAGAGAAGAATCTCTGAGAGAGAAATACGAAGAACTCGTTGCCGCTTTCGAATCGCAGTGATTGATATGTCAGAATCTACAGATTTTTCTCCATTAGTTGGAGATTTTATGGTTTTTCAGCGTTTATTGAAAGAAGGAGATACAAGTTCTGCATTGTCATTATCTGAAGAATTACTGGCACGTTCTAGAAGTATGTCGGAAAGAAATCACCATTATGAAGCAAGAATAAGGATGGAAAGGGCATTAATGGGCGCTATTAGTGAAAATGAAATAGGCAATGAGCTAAGATGGTGTGTAGATAGATTAAATGCTACTTCTCCACAATCTGCATTACATGGTATTGCTCTACTCAACCTCGCTTCTTGGCACCTAAATAATAATGAATTTATGATGGCATTGGCTACGCATTCAGAAATATCGCCAAAGTCCAATTTTCCTAATGAGTTAATGGCTCTTTCACGATTGGAGACTTCAAGAATACTTGCAAGTATGGAGGATTATGAGCCTGCCATGAGGCATGCATGGATTGCTCGTTCAGAATTCTCTAAGTCATCAATGACTCCTGAATTTTTAGTTAGTAATTTAGAATGGCTTAATATGGCTTTAGACAATGTTGATAAAAATGCTTTAAATATGGATTATCATGTAGAAAATGCTAAACCAAGAGAAAAACCAGGAGTTTCTACAATTTCTGCTAATCCTGAGGACATACAAGTAGTGGTAGAAGATATTGTGGAAATATTATTTCAAGACTTATCTGGGTCAGAAAGGAATGATATTGGCTTGATTATTGATGCATCTGATATTTTGGGCATTAAGAAATGGAAAAACATACTTATTGAAAGAATACATGAAATTCAAGATAAAAAGATCTTAGAAGTACTCCAATCATGATTTTTAACGCGATTTATTTCTTCAATACTCCAACCTAGATTATCGGGGAAAACTATACACCATCCTACTTCATCTATGGCTAGATCTTCAGATTCCCATGATAAATGATTAGGTTCTATATCAACTTCAACCCAAACGACATATCCATCTTCTATGAGCGATTCATCATATGCCTTAGCAATCCCTAGTAAACCTGTCTCTTCATACAATTCTCTCAATGCAGCCTCATCTATTTTTTCTCCTTCTTCTATCTTCCCACCGGGTAACTCCCATCCTCTTTTTTTATTCAGAACCATTAACCAACAATCATTTCCTTCAACTTTTGAAGTAGCCCAAATCGCTACAAATACTTTACTCACTTTCCATCAACTCCAGGACCTTATCTACTAGAATAAATGCCTCCTTATCGCCTTCTGCGGCCAATCTCCTAAGCATAAAGAATGCTTCTGACAGTCTATCTTGGTTAATCATAATTTCAACTTTCTCTGATAACCCTATCTCCTTTTCTGCTACTTCATTTTCTTCAACATCTATTACTGAGTTTGAAATCTCTTCCATTTTTCTAAGGAATTCTACTCTTTGACTGATCTTAGGAGTTTTCCATGGGATACTTTTGCGACCCTCTAATTTATTTTCCATACGCTTTTTGAACAATTCTCTAGATTTAGACTTGGGAAAATGTGTCTGGGCTTGGTCATAGCAAAACCAAGCCTGATCAAATTCCTCTCTTCTCTCATGTAATTTACCTAATTCTATCCAAACTTCAAAATTTGATGAATTTTGCGATAATAGATGTCTACTTAATTCTAAAAATAAATCTTCATAACCTGCTTTTTTTAGTTTTTCGATCCGTCGTGAGAATAAAATATTTGATCTCGGATCTCTAGTGTCTAGATTTTCCAATCTATTACCAAATTTTTTAATTTCTTTTTCATTATCTTTAATTGCATCCCACCATTTATCTGGATCTAAAGGGTCTATTTTGAATGCAGCTTCTAGCAATTTTTCACCTGACTCAATAATATTTATTTGGTGTAATTGTTCTAGTAGACTCTTGTCTCTACCTAATATATTGAATAAATCCTCAAGGATTAATTTTATTCCTATATCGTCCCCATTTATCATTTTTATTTTCACTAGTAATCGCCAATTCTCTGGATTGGTGAAATCATACAGTATAGCTTGTTTAGAATTTTGCTCTGCCCACATTATGTTTTTCTGCTCTGACCCTAATTTCAGAAATTTCTTAGCCTGACTCCTATGTCTGTTACCAAGACTCCGTCTTGGATGCTGTAATGTATTTTTAATATCTTCATCATTTAAGGCCATGTGATTCACAAAACCGATTCATACTCTGCTCTATTTACATCTGGAGGAAGTGTTGCATCCATCCCTATTTTACTAGTAAATCCTTCTTCTGATCTACTTGGATCCAAACTAGAACCTTTCTGATTAGAGAGAATTATCGTATCTTTATCAGGCTGCCAACGAGTCATTAAAGCCCATTCTACTCTAGAAGGATTGGCAATATCTATATCCTTATCAACAACTATTACTTGTTTCATTGATTTATGGCCATTTAATGCTGCATGTATTGCTTTCATCCCATCGCCTTCCTTTTGTGGTTCAATTTGAACAACTGAAGACAACCACCCACAGCCGCCATCGGTCAAGTAAACATCAGTACATGGAACAACTTCTGAAACTGCTGCTTTTATTGTAGGTGCCCTAGGCATGCCCATCAAAGTTCTATGCTCTACTTCTGCTTGAATCAAGGCATGAAATATCGGCTCATCTCTGTGGTGTATTGCATCATATTCTATTACAGGCTCCTGCCTTATCCCATCTACAGTTCCTGTTATATCTACATATGGCCCTTCATCATCAATTTCCAGTGTTATTCTCGCTTCCATTGCATACTCTGCATCTGCAGGAACTACAATCCCATTTGCTAATTTAACAAGCTTCAGTGGTTTTCCATGTAATTTCTGATGCAAGGATGAGGCTACACGTAATTCATCTAATGGTTCGTTAAATGACATTGCCGCTGCTAAGAGAACTACGGGATCAGGGGCATTTACAACTGCTATTGGAACTTCGTCTCCATTTTCTTGAGCTCCTTCCATCATAGTTCTGAGATGCCTCGGAACGAATCTTGATACGGTATGATTTTTGTCTCTCAAGTATTGTCTATGGAATGACATATTTCTAATTCCTCCATATTCAGCTATTATCACAGAAGCCGACTGGTATCTTCCCTTATCTTCCTTATAATGCCAAGGAATAGGGATAATTTCCAAATTTACTTCTTTTTGAGTATTTTCTAATACGGAAGCTTCACTCTCATCTATGATAATTGGCTCAGAAGGATTTTTCATCGCCCATGCCATAATATCAATTAATTCTCCAGGAGTAATATCAAAGGTTTTGCAAATCCTTTCTCTTGTAAGTACATTCATCGCTGATTTATGGCCCTCCGCCTCGGCGACATTTGTGAATAAAAGAGGAGGATTTTCATTCTTTATTGAATACTCTAACATCTCATGAATTACACTAGTTCTTTCTTCCACATTTTTGACGTTGTGAAGCAAGTCCCGGAATGACATATTGTTAACCAACTGCTCAATCTGTTTGAATGTTAGCAATAACAATGACATTTTATGTCAATATCAATTGTCTTCAGCCTCTCATTTCTTATACCAAAGGTGGGTCGCCGAGACATCATTTAGAGGGTTATCGTTGGGTCGTGGATTATTTTCTGGTTCGAAAATGAAGAGTGATCGTAAAAAATATAGATGGAAGGAACGACAATTTAGAAATCGTCAGTTCAAGAGACGTTCAGGTGGAGTTTTGAAACACGACCCTCTAAAGGGCAGTACACAGGCTAAAGGAATCGTAATTGAAAAAGTTGGTTTCGAAGCAAAACAACCTAATTCTGCTATCAGAAAGGCTGTTAAAATAAGCTTAATTCGAACTGGCAATAAATTAACAGCATTTGCTCCTGGTGATGGAGCTATTTCATTCATTGATGAGCATGATGAAGTTCTAGTAGAAGGTATTGGAGGTAGTAAGGGTAGGTCTTATGGTGACTTACCTGGTGTCCGATTTAAAGTTATTAAGGTAAATGGCGTTTCTCTTGATGAAATGGTAAGAGGGCGTAAGGAAAAGCCAGTAAGGTAGGTGTCATAATGTCAGAGGCAGAACAAGAAGAAAAAGTATCTCAAGATCCTATTGCAGGAATTGGAACAATGGTTTTTGGAAAGTGGGATGCCACTGATGTTGTTTGTGAAGACCCTGGACTAGCCCCATATATCAATTTACAAACCATAGGTACTCCACATTCTGGCGGCAGACATGCAAATGAGTATTTTGGAAAGGCAAATCTTTCTATCATTGAGAGATTTATCAATAATTTAATGCGCTCTGGTAAATTTTCAGGTAAAAAACAGCATTGTGCCAAGGCTTTTGAAACTGCTCTTGATACGATAAATGAGAAAACAGGTGCAAACCCATTACAGAATTTTATTGATGCTATTAAAGAAGCAGCACCTTGTGAGGAAATTACGAGAATAAAATTGGGTGCCGTAAGTCAACCTAAGGCTGTAGATTCATCTCCTATGAGGCGTATTGACATTGCTCTCCGAAATCTTTCTGTTGGTTGCGCTTCTGCAACGGCCAAGAGTAAAAAGTCATTAACTGAAGGAATAGTTTCTGAAATAACTAAAGCTGCACAGGGTGATGTTAGTTCATACTCTGTGGGTAAGAGAGATGAAGTAGAACGAATCGCATCTTCCGCTAGATGATTTCGTTAACATAATTAGGCACTCACTTCTTTGCTGCATTTATTGTTATATACAATCGTCTTTATCAACCTTAGTCAGGTCGCCGAATCAATTGAGGTCATAATATGGGTCGTAAAGAAGATAATATTGAACGTGCAGTAGAAGTAATGCATACAAGAGAAAATATTCGTAATTTAGCAATTGCTGCTCACATAGATCATGGAAAAACTACTCTATCTGATAACCTCATTGCAGGAGCAGGAATGATGTCAGAAGACTTGGCTGGGAAATCTAGAGTTTTAGATTTTGATGATCAGGAAAGTGCCCGAGGAATTACTATTAATGCAGCAAGTGCATCTATGGTACACGAAGTTGATGGTTCTGATTATCTAATTAATTTAATTGATACTCCTGGGCACGTAGACTTCGGTGGAGACGTTACTCGTGCAATGAGGGCAGTAGATGGCTGTATTATTTTGGCTTGTGCAGTTGAAGGTACAATGCCTCAGACAGAAACAGTCGTTAGGCAAGCACTAAAAGAAAAAGTAAGGCCTGTATTATTCATAAATAAAGTAGATCGATTAATCAATGAACTCCAAATTGATGCAGAAGAAATGTTGGCACGATTTCAGAAAATAATTATTAAAGTTAACAAATTAATTGCTACATTTGCACCGACAGAAGATTTAGCCAAATCTTGGCAAGTAGACGTTTCCAAGGGAACTGTTGCCTTTGGTTCTGCATATTATAATTGGGGAATGTCTATTCCTTACATGGTAAAGAGTGGAATCAATATGACACAGGTAATGGATTATTGCAAAAATGACAAGCAAAAAGAGCTTGCAAAACTAGCCCCTGTACATGGAGTTCTGCTTGATATGGCTGTAGATAAATTACCATCTCCATTAGTAGCTCAAGAATATAGAATACCAAATATCTGGCAAGGTGATCTGGAGTCAGATTTTGGCCAATCAATGATAAAGTGTGATTCTGATGGTCCTTTGTCATTAATGATAGTAAAGATATGGATGGATCCTCATGCAGGCGAAGTTGCTGTAGGGAGAGTGTTTTCAGGCTCTATTAAACATGGTGAATCTGTGTGGGCACTTGGTGCTGCTAAGGCAGAAAGAGTTCAGCAAGTTAGTATGATGGTAGGTGGCGACAGGATTGCAGTATCAGAAGTTTCTGCTGGAAATATAGCTGCATTAACTGGAATAAAAAGTGCCGCTGCTGGAGTAACTATAACACGAAATGAAGATGATACAGGTTTCGAACCCATACGTCATTATTCAGAACCTGTTGTTACAGTAGCGGTTGAACCAAAATCAATGAAGGACTTGCCAAAGTTCATTGATGCACTAAGAAGCCTTGCAAAAGCAGATGCATCCTTACAAGTCTCAACAAACGCAGAAACCGGTGAAGCACTTTTAGCAGGTATGGGAGAACTTCATTTAGAGATTACGACTTATAGGATTGAAGAAGAACAAGGAATTAAAGTAAAGGTAAGTGAGCCTATTGTTGTCTATAGAGAATCAATAGAAGGGAATAATCATGGACGACCCTTTGAAGGTAAATCTCCCAATCGTCATAATAGATTTTATATTGAGGTCGAACCTCTTCCTGAGAATGTTATCCAAGGATTGAGAGATGGTGATTTTGGCAAAGAAGGAGCTATTAGAACTAAAGATGCTAAAGAAGTTGGAAATAAATTTGCTGAATTTGGAATGGATAAAGATTTAATGAGGAAAGTATATGCAATTCACGGAACCAATGTTTTAGTTAATGACACAAAAGGTATACAGAATCTTCATGAGACTAGAGAATTAATTATTGAAGGTTTCTTAGACTGTTGTAAAAAAGGTCCAGTAGCAGAAGAACCATTGATGGGTGTGATGGTTAGATTAGTCGATGCTAAATTACACGAAGATGCTATTCACAGAGGCCCAGCTCAGACCATACCAGCAGTTAGGAATTCTATGAAAGGAGCTCTAATAAGGGCTAGATCAGTTATATTTGAGCCTATACAAAATATTCGCATAGATGCACCAAATGATGTTATCGGTGGAGTTACTAGTGAACTCAATAAGCGCAGAGGAATAATTGAAGACATGCCTGTAGAGGGAGGAACTGCAAGTGTAATTGGAAAAATGCCAGTCGCTGAATCTTTTGGTTTTTCAAATAGTGTAAGGGCCGCAAGTCAAGGTAGGGCAGTTTGGAATACTGAAAATGCAGGATATGTGCATTTACCTAGGGAATTATTCAATAAAGTTGTTGGAGAAATTAGGGAACGTAAAGGACTGAAAGTTGAACTTCCTGGGGAAGCGCAGTATATGGATTAAATATCAACTAATTCTTATTAGTTGAAAATCCGTTAATTCTCTTAGAACATCTACTTCTGAGTTATTTTCTAGATAATTCAAACATTCGTGTGCTATGGAGTGATGATACATCGCCCTTTTCTTTGCATATTCAATAGATCCTGATTTTCTAAGGTCGTTTATTGCTGCTTCCAAGTCTTTTTCATCACAAGGTCCATTTCCAAATACATTTTTGAAATTTGGAATATCCATGCTACTATCCATGGCATGAATTGCAATCAATGTCCTCTTACCTTGAATGATATCGGAGCCAGCAGGTTTCCCCAATGTCTTTGTATCTCCCGTAATATCAATAAGATCATCCATTAATTGGAAACACAAGCCGAGATTTAACCCCCATTTCGCCATGTTTGAAACAATTTCCGGAGATGCATCTGATAATATTGCTCCAGTTCTGGCACATGTCTCGAACATAGCACTCGTCTTCCCCGCAATCATTGCAATATATTCTTCTTCCGAAACTAAATCTCTATTCTCAAATTCTATGTCTTCTTGTTGCCCTTCCGCTACTCTTCTAACCATCTCTCCTATTGCTCTAACTAGATAGCGTAAATTATCTCCCGATATTTCTGACGATTCTGCTAATATCTCAAACCCTACTGCCAACATAGCATCGCCTGCGTTGATGGCCGTAGCATCATCATAAGCCACATGTACAGCATCCAAACCTCTCCTAATAGGATCTTGATCTATGATGTCATCATGGACAAGGGTGAAATTATGTATTATCTCAATACATGCACCTAAAGTATAGTGGCCATCATTAGCACTTCCAATTGCTTCTCCTACTAATCTTGGCAAAATGGCCCTCAATCTTTTACCTCCTCCTGTGAATAGATGAGTCATTGCGCCATGCAACCTCTTTTGTTCCATTTTACTTAAACTGAACATTATTTCCTCTTCTACTTTACTCTTATGTTCCTTCAAGGCTTCCATCAAACCACTTCCTGGCTTTTCTTTATCTAAGTACAATTGACCACAGTCTATTATTTCTGTTTTTTTAGAATTAATTATTTGGGAAAAATTAGGATAATACTCTTTTAAGAAATGTTTCCATATCATTATGAACCATGGTGCAATATACTCATTTGACCATTTTCCTTCCCTCTTCATCATTTCCAGAAGTTCTTCTTCTCCTATCCATTTTACTTCTTCAATTTCATTTTTATTTATGTTTGTTTCAACATCACATTTAACAAATAGAATATGGTCTATTTCTTTCTCAATCCAATCATCATCCCATCTGCACTGATACTCAAAACGTCCTAGGAAATTAAAATCCCAATTCTCTGTTTCTGACATCAAAATACCTAATTCGTGTTCTAACTTTCTTCTCGCAGCATTGATGACTCCTTCACTATCACTTGTATTCTCATTACTCACATTTAATGGATGACTACAACATGCATTTGCCCAAACTCCTGGAAAAGTTATCTTCTCTTTTGACCGTTGTTGTACCAGCATTTCGCCATTATTATTCATGATAACTACACTGAATGCACGATGTCTATGGCCTTCTGCAAAGTGACATTCAAGCTTACTTTTAGTGCCTATTACATTATCTTCTTTGTCTACTAATAAACACATTTCCTCCATCATTTCTGATTGTGCAGGGTCGTGCTTCCCTAGTTGCTCACTAGCGTCTGACATATATCTCAAATGTCGCAGTGACTACTCGCCTATAATCAATCGTTATTATGGATTAATTTTCGTCCCTATTGTTGAGCCAGTTCTAATAAGCTGCAAGATTCTCTCTGGCTTCTTTCCATTAATAAACCATACATTTTCAATTTTATTCGATATTTCTGATGCCCTCATTAACTTCAAATCCATCCCTCCTGTAACGTCTATTTCGGAATTATGGATTGTTGCTACTGTGTCTTTTTTTGACCACTTTGTAACTAACTTAGCATCAGAATCATTTGGTGGCTTATCCAACACGCCATCAACATCTCCTAACAGGAAAATTGTAAAACATACTTCTGGGATTTCCATAGAAAGTCTATACATTAAATCATCTCCAGATAATATCCCAAACTCATTTTCATCATTTCTGTCTACAACATCGCCAAAACATATTGGAATTATTTGATTATTTTCTTTCTTAAATACTTCAATATCGCCACTGAAATTTTTACCTAGATTTTTAGCCCAGAGAGAGGGAGGATAGCCGACAGAATTTAGATTAACTTTTTTTAATGAGCCTATTATTTCATTATTTAATTCTCTCATGTCTTTTCGTATTTGTTCTATCGCACTAATTTGTTGATCATAAATTTTGTAATTCACACCATTAGAAATATCCATCTCTTTTGATAAAATATGTCCATAAGAGCCGGCGCCATGGACGATAATGATTTTATATCCTTCATCAGACACTATTTTTAGTATCTCACATACTCTATCAATCGCTTCCTTATCCAAAGTCTTCGATAAATTCTTGTTAGTTATCAATCCTCCTCCGAGTTTAATTACTATCCTACCTTTGGTACTCACAAATTAATCCAAGAGGCATCAGTATTCAATACTTACAGTGAAAATATTATTGGACAAGTTAATGTTACATGATTGCTTGGAAGTAATATGAGTGAAACTGGTGACATTGTTAAATTCCAAAGATGGTTACAATCTCAACTGTCAGAAGCGGAAAGTATCGAAGATCCGAAGGAGAAAGAAAGAAGAATCTTGAGATTAGATGCTGCACTAGCCGAGACAATATTTTTCAGAGAATTATTAGAAACAATAGATAATGTTATCGAATCACCATTTATTCAAAGAGATAACCCAGTGCGTAACAATGAAAGGCAAGAAATAACTCCTAAACAAAACAATTCTCTTACTTGTTCGAAGTGTAGTGGCGAAATAGACCCAGAGTTACAATTCTGTCTATTATGCGGTGAGTACTAATTACTCCTCTTCATCAATCCATTTTGCTCTAGCCAATACATACTGTGGATGTTCATTATCTATTGCAGATAGATATTCTCCTTCAACCTTCTCAGTTAGGTAAACTGTTACTCCTGCATGCCATATGATTTCTCCTGAAGCAACCATTCTGGCAGTATCTACTTCAAGAATAGTAGGTAGTGAGAAATGTACTTTCCCGGCTTCTGCTGCAGATCTAATGGATGCAGACAAATGAACATGTGCTCTACTACCTGGGGTTAGTCCAATTTCTAGTAAATTATCTAATTGTTCGGGGTCACAAGGGAAATATAATGCATCTGGAATGTTGTCAGTGGGTAAATCTAACTCAATTTCTAAGGTATGCCCATATGTTGCCCTAATCATTATTCCTCTTACCTCGTATCTGCCTTTTGGATCAGTTTCTGCTATTGCACTGAAGTGATGCGGTCTCAACCAATGATATCTCTTTTCATCCCCTTTCTTAAATTGCCTTATTATGTCCTTAATATCGACCCATCCGTTTATATCCATTTCTAAGTCAAATTTTTCAGGAGCATGTCTCAGTATCAAAGCTAAGCGTCTAGCCATACTATTTCTTTCTCCAGTCCTCATGATAAATTTCCCTTCTGCATTACATGCTGGGCATAAATGATCGTCTGCATAATATCCATGATTTTGGCACTCTCTAATCATATTAATCCATGCCAAGTGACTTTCTTTCATGAACCTCTCGGTAAACCTACTTCTTTGCCGACTTAAACAGTGAATGTTATTCATCTCCTTCTCCTCGGAATATCATGAAGGCAGTGATAGTAGATTGGCTCCGGTCACCTTTTCATAGAGCGCATAAGGGAAAATTAGCTGATGTTAGGCCTGATGAAATGGCAGGACATCTGGCAAAGACAATACTGCAAAGGAATAATATCTCACCAGAGTTAGTTGATGATATTCTAGTTGGTTGTGCATATCCTGAAGGTGAACAAGGATACAATATAGGACGTATCATATCGTACATTGGAGGTTTGCCAAACAGTGTTCCTGGTGCAACTTTTAATCGATTATGTGGATCTTCAATGCAATCTGTACTCACGGCTGCATCAAGTATAGAAGTTGGATGGGGAGAATGCTTCCTCTGCGGAGGAGTTGAATCAATGAGTCGTGTTAAAAGAAGAGGTTTTAATTGGAATCCTAGTCCTATTTTGGAGTCAAATTTTCCTCAAGCATATATAGGAATGGTGGAAACAGCAGAGAATGTAGCTAATTTATGGGGAATCTCAAGAGAAGAACAAGAAAATTTTGCACTTCTTTCTCATAAAAAAGCTTCTTTAGCTAGAAATTCTGGATTCATGGAGGAGGAAATAATACCAATAAATAATTCAAATGAAGAAGTATTTGAAGATGGTTGTATAAGGCCTAACTCTACACTAGAATCAATGTCTAAGTTACCTCCAGTTCTTGGTCATGGAACTTCAATAACAGCAGCCACAGCTTCTCCCTTAACTGATGGCGCATCTTTCATGATTGTATGTAGTGAAGATTTTGCGAAGAGAAATAAATTAAATCCTATTGCAAGGATTATTTCAGGGGCAGTTATTGGCTGCGATCCTGAAATAATGGGCATAGGTCCGATTAACGCCTCTAAATTAGCTCTCCAGAGAGCAGGATGGAATATTGAAGATATAGATATTTTCGAACTAAACGAGGCTTTCTCTTCTCAGAGTATTGCTGTAATAAATGAATTAGGTATTGACATTAATAAGGTAAATATTGATGGAGGCTCACTATCAATAGGTCATCCACTAGGGGCGTCTGGCATTAGGATAATTGGCAAAGCCTCGTCTATAATGAACAGAACAAATGGAAAACGTGCATTGGCATCCATGTGTATAGGTGGGGGAATGGGTATAGCTATAACTTTAGAGAAGATTTAGTATTTCTCCAATTTGCATATCTATTTTATCGACGCACTCATGAAGTACCTCCTATTCCGCATGCTATGGCCAGAGATACAGACGTCTCAATAAGGGGAGACTCTTTGAAGGATAAAAATGTCTTATTTGCCATAACAGGTGGTATAGCCGCTACAGAATCCGTAAAAATATCTCGTGAATTGAGGCGTTATGGTGCAAATATAACTATGATAATGACAAAGGAAGCTGAGAAAATAATAACTCCATTAGCCGTCTCTTGGGCTTCTGATACTTCGGTCATAACAGGTTGGAGTTATGAAATGTCTCAACTAGAAGATTATGATGCAATACTAGTTGCACCTGCTACAAGAAATACAATTTCTAAACACATCCATGGAATAATGGATACTCCGTTGATGATGGCTCTATCTGCAGCAAGAGCAAAACAAACTCCTACACTTTTTGTACCTTCTATGCATCAAGATTTATTCGATGATCCTGTTACTTCCGAATTATTACAAAAATTGAATTATGATGGTTGTTTTACCATGATTGACAGTGTTAGAGAAAATAAAATAAAACAACCAAAACCAATACAAATAGTGGCTAAACTTTCCAATATAATAAATAGTAAATTGAATAATCGAAAAAAAATTGCCATCACTTTAGGTGCAAATAGAGCACCAATCGATTCAGTACGAGCAATTCAAAATGCTTCTTCAGGTAAGACAGGATGGATTATTTCTGAATACCTATATCGCAACGGTCATGATGTTGTTTGTATAGTAGGTAAAACTACAGAAAAGCCAAATTTCGAAATGCCAGACATTAGACTAGCAGGAAGTCCGGACGAGATGTTACATGAATCAATTAACCTAGCCTCTGAGGAACAACAACCAGATGCTTGGATACATGCCGCTGCTGTATTGGATTATTACACAGAGCCTGAAGAAGGGAAGAGGCCTAGTGAACAGGGTGATTGGGAAATGACTTTGACACAAGGACCTAAACATATTGCCAAATTAATGCCTTTAGTTGGTAACTCTATACGTATTGGATTCAAACTTGAATCTAACGTAAAAGAAGAAATTTTAATTGAAAAGGCCAATAAGCAAATAATGCGATATAATCTAGACGCTGTTATCGCAAACATGAAAGAACAAATCCATGACTCAAATTTCCCTAGAGCCAGAATTGTGAATAAGGATGGTACAGTAAGAATATTAAGTAATTATGAAGAATTGTGTGAGGCCATAGAGTCAGTTATAATAAGGCCTCGATAGATTTTATTCCATTACATTCAAAACTATGTCACTTCTCAGTATTTTTCATGAAAGACCAAGGAAGAGCCAAGAGAGGTATTCCGCCAAAGTCTGAATTCAATTCATGGTATCCTGCAATCGTCGAAATTGCTGATTTAGTAGATAAGAGGTATCCGATAAAAGGCATGGACGTTTGGAAGCCCTATGGTTGGAAAACTATGTCGCTAATAGACTCTATAACGCGTAGTGAGATGGAACGAACCGATCATCTCGAGTACAGATTTCCTTTATTAGTTCCTGAAGACTTACTGGAAAAGGAGAATAGACTAGTAGCTAAATTGAAGGCTGCTAGAGATGCCGGCGTTGATCCTTCTGAATTAAGAATTGGAGAAGAAGATGCTGGATTCAAAAAAGAGGTTTATTGGGTTAAACATGGTGGCGAAAATAAATTAGATGTTCCAATGTTTCTTAGACCTACATCTGAAACTCCCATGTATAATATGTTCTCTTTGTGGGTAAGGAGTCATGCCGATTTACCACTAAAAACCTATCAAATAGTTAATACTTTTAGGTATGAAACTAAGCAAACTAGATCTTTCATTAGAGTTAGAGAGATACACTTTTTTGAAGCCCACACAGTACACAAAGATGAAGAAACTGCTACAAAACAAATAGAAGAAGATGCCTCAATAGTTCAAAATATACTTAATAAGTTATGTTTACCTAATATAATCTCAAAAAGACCATTGTGGGACACTTTTCCCGGGGCATGGTATACGACTGCTGCTGATGTAATTATGCCTAATGGACGAACTTTACAAGTAGCTACATACCATCATTATAGAGATCAGTGGGCAAAATCATTCGATCTTTCTTATGAAGATGAAAATGGAGATAATCAATTTTGCCATCAAACTACTTTTGGAATGTCGGAACGACTTTTGGGCGCTATTGTTGGCCTACACGGTGATGATTCTGGATTGATACTACCACCTGCGGTTTCGCCCATTCAAGTAGTTATAATGCCCATAGCAACGCATATTAGTGACGATGTTCTAGTTTATTCTAATAAAATTAAAAAAGATTTAGAAGAATGTGGGATTCGAACTAAAATTGATGATAGAAATATACGTCCCGGTAACAAGCATTACCACTGGGAGATAAAAGGAGTACCGATTAGATTAGAAATTGGCCCAAAAGATATTTCTAAAGAGCAATGTATAATTTCACTAAGAACAGGCGGCAAAGAAATACTTCCTCTTACAGATCTACCTTCCTCAATACTATCTTCCTTGGATATAATCTCAGAAATATTGGGAAAAAGAGCTAATGCTTCATACAGAGAAATGGTTTCACAACTACCTAATTCTACTATTTCTGATGGTACTTTAACTTTCAAAGAACCGCTTAATGAAGGTATAGTGTATGAATTCCCATTTGACGGTAATGATGCCGATGCGGAAATACTAGAGAAAACATCTGGGTTGACATTATTGGGAGAATGCGAGGAATCATATAAAGAGCCTAGGCCATGTATAATGACTGGTAAATTAACAACAAAAAAACAACATCTTGCTAAGATGTACTAACTCTTTTCTTGAAGAATAGGCCTATTAAAGTCATTAGAGAAAATAAAACGATAAGCGAAATATCAAAAATCTCAATACTACCTGGTTCTTTCCATGTATCTATTTCATGTAATCCATCCCACGTCATTCCGTTTAACCAAACAACTTGTGTTTTTCCCTCAACACATATTTCTTTCATATTAGCAATGCCTAATGAACATAGAATTTCTCCCATGCCGATAAATATGTTTGTTAGTATCGCCCCTAATCCGGCTATGCCAATTAATAAAGTAATTTTTCTTCTCTTTTTAACTGTTATATCTTGTTTTGTTATCGCATTTATATCGGGCATAAATTCCGGAATTTCCACATCCAGTGAACTAACAGATTTATTCTCTGCAGCAGTATATGAATCTATTTTCGGCCCTATAACTCCCATTTCTTCCAAAGCTTCTCTCCCATAAATTCTCTCAGCGAGAACATAAAGATGGGGATTATTATCTAATTCCACAGGATTTAGGGTCCCATCTAGAAGCTTCTTCATTAGCTCTGTGTCACTCATAACAATATACTCTCAAGACATACCCTTCATGAAATGAACGCTTGTTAGAGTCATTCTAATTCATTTACGACTAATACTCTTCCTAGCCGCTTTAACTATATCTTCTGTAGTCATTGACATTATTTTGAAAAGTTCTTCCGAATCACCACTTTCTCCAAACCTATCTTTAACTCCGATCATTTCCATAGGTACCAAATTAGTTCTGGAGTTATGTTCCGCTATGGCACTACCCAAACCCCCAATGATGGAATGGTCTTCGGCTGTAACTATACATCTACATTTTTTACTCCACAAATCTAACATTTGTTCATCTAGAGGTTTTATGGTATGCATATCTATTACTGCTGCATTAATCCCTTCTTTCTCTAAAATAATAGCAGCATCTATCGATTTTGAAACCATTACACCGCAACAAATTATTACAACATCATTTCCGTCCCTGAGTAAACTTCCTTTACCAATTTTCAACTCATTTTTGGTTTCTTCGGAATACGAGCGTGGAACTTTATTTCTAATTGTCCTCATATAGGAGGGACCTTCTAAATCAACAACTTGCATAGTTAATTCCTCTGCAGAAATGTCATCAGCAGGATGTATTATGGTCATATTTGGCAAGGTTCTGTATATCGCTAAATCTTCTATTGATTGTGCACTACTGCCGTCACTTCCTGTATGTATTCCGCCATGACTTCCACAAATATGAGCCTTCAAACATGGTCTAGCAATACCATTCCTAATTTGTTCAAATCCTCTTTCAGTAAAGATTGCAAAGGTACTAGCCATTGGAATCTTTCCTGAAGATGCCAATCCTGCAGCTACTAACATCATATTTTGTTCTGCAATTCCTAATGAAAAAGTTCTTTCTGGGTACTTAGATCTAAAATGACAAGACTTAGTCGATTTACCTAAATCTGCCTCTAAAACTACTACGTCAGAGTTTTCTGCTAATCTGAGTAATGCATTTCCATATCCATCCCTCGAAGCACCACCTTCAGATGGAACGCTCATGATAATTCCTCCATAGCGATATGATACTCTTCATCATTAGGTGCTTTACCGTGAAATGAAGGATTATTTTCCATATATGAAACTCCTTTCCCTTTTATCGTATTAGCTATTATCGCCATTGGTCTTTCTTGTCCATCATTTGCCCACTTAATTGCACCACATATTTCTTCCATATTGTGGCCATCTATTTCTGTAACTTCCCAACCAAAAGACTCTATCTTTTTACTCAAATTTCCTACTTCCATTTGTTTAGATACAAAATCGTCATTTTGTATGCCATTTCGGTCTACAATCAGTTTTAGGTTTCCACTTGAATGAAAGTCTGCTGCCATTATAGCTTCCCATAATTGCCCTTCCTGCGTTTCTCCATCGCCAACCATTACCCATATATTTCTTTGACTATTATCTAATTTAGCTGCAAATGAACAGCCTAGGCCAAAAGAAAGCCCCATCCCCAGGCTTCCAGCAGAGAAATCAACGCCATCTGTCCATTTCATATCTACATGACCTTGGCATATCGACCCAAGTGTTCGGAAGGACATGAAATCTTTCTCATTAATAATTCCAAATTCATTTAATATAGAATAAATTGCAGGACTGGCATGTCCCTTACTCATAATAAAACGATCTCTATCTTTCCAATTTGGATTGGATGTATCTATGTTTAAGACTGTACCATATAATCCTACTATCATATCTATAGCAGATAAAGATCCCCCGGGATGGCCCGATTGAGATTTATGTATCATTTTAATTATATTAATTCTACACCTTAATGCCATTTCTTCTAATTCGACTATCCCCATATTAAACGGCATGTACTCACTTATTGCTGACGTTATGGTAAAGGCTATTGATGCTTTCCAATTTTTTTGATATTTTTTTAGACGCACATTAAAATCATCAAGTATCTTAGGAGCATTAGGAGGAAGTAACTTGGAACTATCATCAGCCTTTGAAAAGGGGTGGCGTAACCGGCTAAGAAAAATGGAAATCCCTATTTCAGTTAAGAATGATGAATTTTTGCTACATTGTCTTGAGATTATTAAATCTGGAGGTAGGATTAATTTATCAGATGGACTGAAGTTATACAATACTACAAACCTACCTGCTCTTTGCTCTTTGGCCAACCTAGTTAAAAGATCTAGATTTGGTGATAATGTATTTTTTAATGAAAATTTGCATGTTAATACCACCAATGTTTGTGTTTTAGCTTGTAGATTCTGTGCTTTCCGAAAAGGATCTAGACATTCAGATGCTTATGAATTATCCGTTGATGAAGTAATTCACAGAATTCAACCCTTCTCTGATTCTATAGATGAAGTTCATTCTGTTGGTGGATTGCATCCCCAATGGACTGTTGACCATTATGCAGAACTTTATTCAAAGATTAAGGATAATTTTCCACATATTCATGTAAAATCATTAACTGCTGTAGAAATAAAGCATATAGCATCTCGTTCAGGAATTAGTGTAACTGAAACTCTTAAATTATTAAAAAAATCGGGACTAAATTCTATTCCAGGAGGGGGTGCTGAGATACTTGTAGACTCTGTTAGGGACAGAATATGTAGAGGGAAAGAAAACTCTTCCGAATATTTAGAAATTCATGGATTGGCACATTCATTAGGCATACCGTCCAATTGTACGATGTTGTTTGGCACTGTAGAAACAGTAGAAGAACGTCTAATACACTTGGACAAGTTGCGTATTCAGCAGGATGAAACTTCAGGTTTCCAATGTTTTGTACCTTATCCATTCCTTCCTGACAAGACTAGATTACCCGAGGCGCAATTGGCAACTACTAGTGAGATTATACGTATTATAGCAGTATCTAGGCTAATGTTAGATAATATACCTCATATCAAAGCATATCGAATGAATATTGGAGATTTTGTAGCTTCTTTATGTATAAATTCAGGTGCAGATGATATCGATGGGACTGTAGGTAATGAGGAAATAATGCATGAAGCTGGTAGTAAAACCAGGCTTGATTATGATAAAAATCAATTATCTAAATTAATCATTTCATCAGGGCAAATACCTGTTAAAAGAAATTCAGTTTATACTAATTTCGAGGAGTATGAGGCTGTTATAAGTAAGGCAATGGTTATGCCAATTAATTATTAAAATGTGATATTATGGCATGGCAAAATGTTTTGGGAAGAGTGGCCTTTTCTAATTGTGATCCAATATTCACTTCCTTAGATTCAAAATGGAAAATACTACCTGCTCCTCCTTCATGGCTAACTGGACATCTCTTGAGAAAGGATTGTTTATGTGCCCCTATACCTACTGCTGATTATGCTAAACATGCTGAAGAACTGTTATTATTACCCGATTTAGCAATTGTTAGTAAAGGAGATGTAGGTTCTGTACTACTTTTTGGTTCTAGGGCTATTGAAGATATGAGAGATATTGCACTACCTTCTGATTCTTCTACGTCTGTTGCATTGTTGAAATGGATTTTATCTAAAAGAGATCTAGATCCAAAATTTTTAGATTCAGGGCCAGACATCAATAACATGCTCTCTAAATGCGATGGGGCTTTATTAATTGGAGATAGAGCTTTGGTTGCAGCACGCGAAAATCCAGAATTAATTCGCCTAGATCTAGGTTCTGAATGGACAAAGTTAACTAATTTACCAATGGTTTTTGGTGTTTTTGCTGCAAGAAAGGACTCTCCATTAGATATATTAAAAATGGCTCAAAATGATATGATTAATCAATATAAGAAATTTAAATCTGATGATACTTTCAGGAATGATGTAATTGCAAAGTCTTCTGATAGATTAGGTTTTGAGGGTCAAAGAATAACTGAGTACTTTGTAGATGAAGTAAGTAATTTACTTGATAATGACGGCGTTAAAGGATTAGAGTTATTTCTATCTGATGTTTGTGGCCTTGATAGTGGCCCAACATGGCTTATGTTTGATTAATCTGAGTATTCTAATTTGTTACTAGCTACCCATTCAAGTAAATCTAGTGCTACTTCGCATGATTCTGAAATAACAGGTTCTGGATCTTTGACAAATTTTTCTAGAGTTGTTAGAGCCGTCCTGTCTCCAATTGCCCCCAATGCCTCTGCGGCCTCATGTCTTACCATCAGATCTTCATCAACATCTTCTAGTCTTTCTATTAGATACGGGACTGCATGACTATCTTGCATTTGTCCCATGACATATGCTATTTCATGTTTCAATAATGCCGAATCTGAACTAAATGCATCCGCCAAAGCTTCTACTGAATCTTCTCCGCCGATTCCTCTGAGAGCAAACAATGCTCTCATCCTTTGAAACATTTTTTCTTCTTCATTAACTAAAGTTCTTCTGAGATTAGATATATTTTTTTCATCACTAGGAGGTGCTGGATCGACAGAATCAAACTCACTAATATCTGGTTTTTCTGCTTCCATTTACTCACCAGACCCTACAAAAGTTATTTTATTAACGTCTAAATCTTCTCTAACTAAGCCTATTTCTATACCTTGTCTAAGGAATTCCCGTATAGCCTCTCTACCTTCATCACCATAATCTATGGTTCTATTGTTAACATACATTTGTACAAATTTTTTGTTCGTATCATCATCAATACCTCTACCCCACCTTTTAGCAAATTCTAGGGAAGCATCCGGATTTTCTATTGACCATACTATACTATTTTTAACGTCTTCAGTAATTTTCTCACACTCCTTCAAACCTAAATCTTTTCTCACTATATTCCCTCCTAATGGTAATGGTAAGCCAGTTTTTTCATTCCACCAAATTCCTAAATCTTGTATTAATTTTACTCCTTCATCTTTCCAAGTAACTTGCCCCTCATGTATTATTAAACCAACTTCAAAATCATCAGAAAGAACTCGTGGCATTATCTCATCGAATGGGACTACCTCAACATCTACTTCGCCCCATGCAAGTCTTAATGCTAAATATGCACTAGTGCCCAAACCAGGTATGGCAATTTTCTTCTTTTTTGCTTCTTCTATTGTTATATTTTTGTTGGAAATTAGCATTGGACCATACCCTTCTCCCATTGATGCGCCGCAATTCATAAGATGATATTTATCTGATATAAGTGGGAAAGAATGGATACTAACAGCAGAAACTTCATATTTTCCACTCTTAGCATGTTCATTTAGTGTTTCTATATCCAAAAGAACATGATCATATTTTCTATTTTCTGTTTTCAAACTTCCTTTAGTCAGTGCATAGAACATGAACGCATCATCTGGATCAGGAGAGTGTCCGATTTTATATTCGACTTCATTCTCAATCATGTCCTTCGCGTTTAGTTATAGAATATGAACATGTGTAATTCAGTGTTTAATTTAGCAAGTATAAATAATGACTACGTTTTGGTCGGTACATGCCAGATGCTAATAAATTGTCAACAGCCACCGGTCAATTAGGTCCAATTTGTGCGATTACAGGTAAACCCTTAACATTCGCCGAGGCTATTGTCTTGGATGATAAATTTGTCTCATATGAGGCATATATTGAATTTACTGGCGCTGAGTCTTCAACAGAAGGCAAAGATATATCTGGCCTAATGCTAAAATAATTGAAAACTTAATTCCCTACTACGCTTTGTCAAGCATATGGTCGAGGGGTGGAGTCGTCATGCACTCCGATTTTCTGATTACTATGCTACATTAAGTCAGAATAGTATTTGGGCCCCACCTAGGCTCAAATCAAGAGAATGGATGTTTATCCCATGGGGGTCCAGGCCTCCGGAAAGACATCGAGGTTTTGTAGATAAAAATGAGCTTTTATCTTATGTACAATCCCGTTCTCCTCATTCATGTTTCCATAGTACTGCATATTATAGATTCCCCTCAGAAAGAAAAATGGTCGATAAAGAATGGTTGGGTGCCGACTTAATATTTGATTTAGACGGCGACCATCTCCCTGGAGTTTCCGATAGAGACTTTCCAACAATGATCAATCTGATACAAGAACAGGCATGGAACTTATGGGAAGATTTTTTACACCCAGAATTCGGATTTAAAGAAGAATATGTCCAAACATCTTTCTCTGGTCATCGCGGTTTTCATATACATGTCAGAGACCCAAAATTATTCCATCTTGATTCTAATGCTAGAAGGGAATTAGTTAACCACATCAGAGGCGAAGGTATTGATGTCAGGACTACTCTTGCAGGTTTAGATAGTGGATGGAAAAATAGAGTGCAGCGTGGCTTACAAACCGTAATAGACAAATTAAACCAAATTTCTCTTGAGAAAAATAAAAATAGAGATATAATAGAAAATTTCACAAATATTCTAATATCTAGGAATAATTTTTCAGATAACAAATTGAAAAGCCTAACACCAAAAACTATTACAAAAAAGATTTCTCAACTTGCAGACTTGTCAATAGATGAAGACCGTATATCAAGATTAAATAAGGATAAGAATCTATTAGTCTTTGGAGAATCTCTAACTCCTTTATTCTGGGAATTAGTTAAGGGCGACTCATCAGTCATTTTAGGTAATGCTGGGGAAACAGATGAGGCAGTGACTGTAGATGTTAAGAGAGTAATACGCCATGTCGGAAGTTTGCATGGTAAATGCGGCCTAAAAGTTACTGATTTCCCTCTCAACCGATTAAATCCTTATGATCAGGAAAAATTTGATCCACTTTCAGAAACAATCGTTTTCAAAGGTAATAAATTAACAAAATTAAAATTCATTGTTGATGATGTTACGGCCTCACTAAATGGTACTGAAATAGGAGGAAGTACCGGCGATATTGTAGAAGTTAGTGAACCTCTCTCTATGTTCTTAACTTTGAAAGGTTGGGCTGAAGTTGTACGCTAATTTTGCGTTTATTCAACTCATACTCGGAGAACCTTCAATAATGCACATTTGTACACGAAGACGTGGGACCAATGTCTGGAGACGAAGATATTGAAGAACAGATGAAGAATTTTACATTTCCTCCATTGCCCCCAGGCATCTCTATGCCCCCTCCTCCTCCTCCGACATTTCCAGATAGTCAAATAGATGAAACTCTAGATTTAGTCGATCAGAGTTTGTTAGATGTAGCCGATTCCTTGGGTGTTGAAAGGAATCAAGAAGTTGATACTGATTTTAAGAGTATTTGGGCAAAAAGGAAAGCTAATGATCCCTCAGTCCGAATTGAGAATAGACAGAGTATGTATGGGCATATTGATAGATTAGCCAAAGGTGAGGTTGGTACTTTATTGGACCGATTTCAAAACCGCTTCGGTTCTGAATTAGATAAAGAAATCATAGTATTGAGGAAAAAACAACAACAAGAAATGCGTTCGATAAAGCCAACTGTAGAACTTATTTCTGTGCCTGAAAAGGATGAATCGATGAATTTTAATGAATTTATGGAATCTATGAATGATTCTGATTTTATTTCTAAAGTATCTGAAGTTACAAACATCTCTGTTGAGAAATTATCAGATTTTACTAAATCAGAGTTGAAACAATTCTTCACAACGGCAGATAAAGATAATTCAGGTACTGTTGACTTTAATGAATTTGTAGAAGCAGTATTAGAACTGGATACGTCAAAAGATGAATTTGTAGACTTTTTTAACATAGTAAATAATCTTCTTGGTGATGCTTCAGAAGAATTCATAGCTAATTTCATAGATTCAGAAAATTTTGCACTATTTGAGAAGGTTGGAAAAGACTCTATATCTTCTACAAACGACGAGCGAAGTAAGTTCTTTCAAATGATTAACAATGTTCTGGGAGACTTACCAGAAGATACTATAAATAATTTTGTCAATTCACCTGATTTTGAGGTATTCTCTAGAATGGGTGAGTTATATGGTGAGTGATTAAGATGGGTTTACTTGAAAAAGCAGAAAAAATTCAAACTGACGAAAAGGTAATCGAAACTCCTGCTCCTGTCACGGCATCAGTAGTAGAACCGAAACCAGTGAAAGCTAGTAAAAAAAGTAGAAGAGAAAGAAAGGCAGAAAAGCCAAAAAAGACTCGCCCAGTCAAAGAAAAGAAGATTAGAGTAGCAAAAAATATCCCAGTAGGATTTGAAGCAGCAACAAACTTACAAAAAAGAACAAGGAGATTTGTAGATTTTACTGTAAGTTATGGATGGGCCGTTCCTGTTATTGCAGCTCAGGGCTATATGGCAGATCCTCCTGACATAACCTACTTCATTATTCTAGGACTTTTATTAACCATAGGAAATTTAGGCGTATTGCCTGCATACACAAATCGTTCTATGGGTAATTGGGTAAGTAGGACTAGATATGTGAATGTTCGTGGTGATAACCCAACATGGTTTTTCCTTACTATCAAGGGACTAACGACATCATTTGTAATATTATCAGTTTTTGCTATTTTAGTTACTCTAAATGGTCTTTCTCTAGGAGATTCGACATTAGGAATGATTTTCAGAGTAATAGGACTATTACTAATAATACCTCCTTTAATTGATTATGCTATGTATAGAAGAAGATCAAATGGATTAGGCCTTTGGGACACTGTCTTTGGAGGAGTGTGGATGGTTAAGACTGGTAAATCCGCTGAGGCGAAAGGATGGTTAAAGAGATTAGAATCTCTTGGTGATTTCGCTGAATCAAGAGGGTTATTAAAGGAAAATGAAGACACCGATTAATAACCGTTAAGACCATTACTTTTACAGCATGTATTTATTATGGATGAGCCTGAATATAGAGAGGGTTTCTTAAATCATCCACTATTACAAACTTTCATTTTTTATTCTATATTTAGAGCAATTTATGGTGCTGGCATTGTGGTTGTAACTTGGATATTTGCTACAAATTCAAATTTACATCCTTCATATTCAATAGTATTTTTACTCTTCTCTATGGTTTTTTCACGTTATTTATTTAAAAAAATAAGAAATAATAATTAGTATCGCTTATGTCAATTCTAAATATGCGTGGTGAACACTAATGGAAAAAGTTAATCTAAAACAAAAATTCTCTAAATTTTCTGACCATTGGTCTCCAAAAGTGATAGCGGAAATGAATGATTATCAATTTAAAATTGTTAAAATAAAAAATGACTTCGTATGGCATAGTCATGAAGAAACTGATGAAGTTTTCTTTGTCATAGATGGTGAAATGAGTATTCATTTTGAAGATTCAATTGTTGAATTGAATAAAGGAGAGTTAATTGTCGTCCCAAAAGGGATACGGCATATGCCTTCTTCTGAAGAAGAATGCTTAGTCATGCTAGTAGAACCTAGAGGAACGATCAATACTGGCGACAATGTTGGTGATTTAACTGCCGATAATGATATTTGGTTATAACCGCTCCTGGGATAAAAAATGCTAAGATAAGAAATACTCTCGCAAACATGTATGAATGAGCAGACAAATCTAAATCCTGAACCCTGGATAGTCCATTTGTTAGGCCTTATTAGCCCAGCATTAGTAATAGCAGGTAATCTGGTTGGTGGGATCTATACAGCTATGGGGGTTGTATTCATATGGGTAATAGGTCCTTTTTTGGATATTATATTAGGTAAGTCTTCCCAATCACGCCCTCCTAGGGAATCTGGGCTACCATTTGAAATTCTTCTTTGGGTCCATGGATTATTGCATATAGTCATTATTAGTACATTCTTCTATTTTGCTAATCAACAATCGGAGATTAATATATGGTTGATAACGGCTTCATTATCCACAGGCCTAGTTTCTGGTGCTTCCGCTATTGTAACTGCACACGAATTAGGTCATAAAAAACCTAGAAGTCCGGGATGGCTTCTAGCTAGATTCCTTCTTTTTAGTGTTCATTACACTCATTTCACTACAGAACATAATCATATTCACCATAAGTGGGTCGCTACAGATAAAGATGCTGCAAGCGCCAAGAAAGATGAAGGAATTTGGAGATTCTGGTTACGTACAATCCCTGCTCAATTTATTTCTTCAGTAAATGTCCATCGTTCAAAAGGCAGACATGGAATTCGTAATCCTTCTTACCAGGGTTTAATGATACAAATTACTGTCACACTGGCATTACTATTACTCCCTAATGGAATTAGAATCATTACCGGATGGTTCATCGCTTCTATGATTGCTATATTGACTCTTGAATATGTAAATTATATCAGACATTGGGGTTTAAGAAGACAAACTGATGAACGTCAGACACAAATGCATTCATGGAATACAGAAGCACGTTGGTCACGTTGGTCATTACTTGAATTAACACGTCACTCAGATCATCATTTGAAGGCTAGTACACCGTTTTGGAAATTACAACCACATCCAGATGCACCTGAATTACCAGCTGGATATTATGCTTGTTGGTGGCCTTGCTTAATACCTCCTTTATGGGCGAAATGGGTTTCTCCTCGTTTACCTTAATGTATAATCTCGTTAGATTATATATTCGATGTCTCTGGCTCAATCATAAGGGTGCTTGTATGGATATCACGATGTTTGGTGCATATATTGGTATGATAATGGTCTTAATCGCATTTGCATCCGAGTCAAGAGGACTTGTTTCAAGTCGATCTTTGACCTATTTGCTTTTGATGTTTTTAGGAGAATCATTACTCACATTAAGGGCATATGTTACTGAAGAGTGGCCCTTTGCAGTTCTGGGAGGAATTTGGGCACTTTTTGCCGCCTATTCAATATTGAAGCCACCTAAATGATACTAAAATATTATTTTTTATTTCTCTTAATTAAACACTCATTAATATATCTGGGCATAATGCTATACTTGTGGAAAGGAATTGTAATATAGACTCCAAGGGCAAGTTATTTCGCCTCATAATTGGTCTTTTATCGGTATCTGGAGGTATTGTATTGGTTTCATTATTCAATTACGATGTACTCATTTCTTACACTGCACTAACAATAGGCTTAATGTCAATAATGGGAGGTTTGTTTGCAATCTGGGAAGCTAGAGAAGGGTGGTGTGTAGTTAGAGCAATTGGCATTAAGACTCCATTTTGATTTTGTCTTTTATGATTAGTTATTCAGATTCACTATCATATCTTATTTTAGCAAGTTCCCTCATGTCCTCATGATGCCCGCCTTCATTTATTGCTTCTTGATCATGCTCATCTAATATTTCTACACCCAGTAAAGTTTCAATAATATCTTCCATTGTAATTATTCCTGAAGTGCCTCCGAATTCATCCCTTACTACCATTATTTGGACTTTATTTTCTAGGAGTATGTCTAACGCTTTATCTACAGAATCTTCCTCTCTGCATGACTTAATATCTCTAGAAATATCAGTCATTACTACATCATGTTCATCATTTGCTGCTCTTCTTAGGATTTCATTACGCAATACAAATCCCCTAACATCATCTATATTTTCTCCAGTAATTGGCATCCTTCCATTAATCATTATTGGCATCCTTGAGAGTACATCACTAATGCTTTCATCATGGGAAACAGTACTCATTACTACTCTTGGAGTCATCACACTACCAACAGAAATTTCTCTCAATTTAAGTAAGTTTTGTATCACCATTTCTTCATCTTCCTCTATGACATCTGACTCTTCTGCTATGTCTGCCATGACAGATAGTTCTGTTCTAGTGACTGTTTCTGGATGAACTTCTGGCAATAGTTTTCTGATATATTCTATGGGTTTTATTATGATGACTAAGATCAACATCATTATTCTTAAGATATTATAGGATGGTATGGTTAACTTCCTCCAATACAAAGCACCTATTGTTTTAGGTAGTATTTCACTTAGGAGTAGTATTGCTAAAGTCAAAATAGCAGCCGAAACGGCTACTACATATTCTCCTTCAAAGGAATTTTCTACTTCAGACCCTACACCAAGAGCGCCTACAGTATGAGCAATAGTATTCAGAGTTAATATCGCAGTTAAAGGCCTTTCAGGATCTTCTTTATATTGTGACCATCCTTTACTAATTTTTGGATGAGTGTCTTTCAAAGACAGGATATGACTATGGCTAGTTGAAAGTAATACTGCTTCTAATATACTACATAGGAAAGAAGCACCTAATGCTAGTGAAGAATAAAGAATAATAAGTGTATAATCTGTCAATTTTGTTGCCTCTAGAGTGTTATATAATTCGTATTATCTTCAATAATTTGCAGATTCACGAGGGGGGCTCCTTACCTTCCGAACCGAACATGACATAAATATCTAACTTTTGGCAACGCATGCCACAGGTGAGGAAAATGGAATACGTAACTATTTTTATGGCTTGGCCCTATGC
>PCAI01000049.1 GCA_002731195.1 Methanobacteriota archaeon
TAAAAGTGGAGGTTGCTAATTCATGATTCCTAAAGTAGCATCTTGGAAAGAAGGTAGAGTTGCTGAACTTAAAGAAATTATTAGTAGCCCAGGCGTAGTTGGTGTCATAGATATTGGAGGAGTACCTGCAAAGAATATGTTAGATATGAGAAGTTCATTAAAAGGTGTAGTTAGTATGACTATGGCAAAAAAGACATTGATGAGACTGGCTTGGACACAATCTGGCCGATCTGTTGAAGAATTGGATGTTCTGTTTGAAGGTGCTGCACAACCTTGTATTGTACACAGTGAATCCCTAAATGCGTATCAATTATTTGATGAATTAAAGAAAACACGCCAAGGACGTGCTGCAAAAGAAGGTGAATTAGCACCTATTGATATCATTGTCCCAGAAGGACCAACAGAATTTGCACCAGGACCTCTGGTAGGAGAATTTAATGCTGTAGGAATTCCTGCAAAAATTGACAAAGGTAAGATAGCAATACCAAAGGAAACCAAAGTTGTATCTGCTGGAGAACCAATGTCTGCTGATTTAGGTATGATGCTAGCAAAGCTTGGAATAAACCCTATTGAAATTGGTTTAATCTTAATTGGGGCTATTGAAGAAGGATTATTATTACCTGCAGATGATCTAGATCTTGACTTAGATGGTCTAAAGGATGATATCTCTGTAGCAACTTCACGTGCATTCAACTTGGCTTGCAATGCACATTGGTTCTCTACAGCAACTACTCCAGTATTACTAGCGAAAGCTAGCAGTGAATCATTATCAGTGGCAGTTGAAGCTGGTATTGTGAATGATAAAACTGCAGAATTATTTGTGATGCGTGCTAATGCACGTATGATGGCTCTTGCGAGCCAATTAGATTCCTCAGCACTTGATGAAGGATTAACAACAGCACTAGGTGCTGCTGCTTCAAGTGCTGTTGTCGTAGCCTCTGAGACGACTGAGTCAGATGCAGGAACTCCTGCTACTGAAGAGGAGGAAGAAGAGGAAGAGGAGGGAGCTGGGTTCGATGGACTTGGCGATCTCTTCGGTTAAAAAAAAGGTGAAAAAAATGGAATATGTATATGCTGCAATGTTACTGCACTCTGCTGAAAAGGAAATTGACGAAAAAAGTGTTAGCGGAGTATTAACTGCTGCTGGCGTGGATGCTGATAAGGGCCGTGTAAAAGCTCTAGTTGCATCTCTTGGATCTGTTGATATTGGTGAAGCTATGGCTACTGCTATAGCTGCACCTGCTGCTTCTGCTGCTGCACCTGCTGCCTCTGGTGGCGGAGATGCTGCTGAAGCCCCTGCCGCAGCTGCAGAAGAAGAACCTGAGGAAGAAGCCGGTGGTTTCGAAGGTCTCGGTTCTCTCTTCGGATAAGTAAAAGCGATAATTAATGATACGCGAAGACGCTATGGGCGAGGGCCTAGAGGGATTCTTGATGATGTCGAGCCGATTGATAGAAATACCAGTCAGTGTAACACCTACTGATGCAATAAGAGCGATTAGGGAAATTGGCGAATATAATAGTTGGGAAATGCGTAGAATTGAAGAATCTAAAATGGTCAGTAGATGGGCAATAGTAATGCCCATAAGTAAAATGGCAAGAGTATTAGGAATAGTTGTAGAAGATGGAAAGGCAAAGGGTCTGTCGATGAGAGTATGGTCCCATACTCCTGGTTCAGCTGGAAAAATAACTAAGGTGTCTTTTGAAATACCGAGTGATATTGATGGCGAAAAATGGATTAAAATTCTTAATCAATGGGTTTCAAAATTTGATAGATGCCCTTGGAAATGGAGTTTTGGAGAAAGATCTATGATTGGATATTTTCAACCAGAATTTTACAAATCCAAATCCCAATTGAAAAAGGAAGGAGTAGATATTACAAAATGGACTAAAAAATCTGATTTTTGATAATTTTTGCACTGGCAACAGAGGAATTGAAATGCGAATGACCTGACCGGTTAATGTAATACAATGGACTTTGAAGATTTAGTTAATACTTCTCGGAAGAGAACTATGCTGATGTGGAGTATCGTTTTCATGATTGCTTTTCCTTCTTATTTTGCTGTAATGCCGTCATTGATTGATGATGATATGGTAGGAGGAGCAAATGGAATAAAGGGAGAATGGATGATATCGTTTGAAGAAACAATAGAGACTTTATCGGAAACAATTAATCTAGCAGATGAAGAATCATATGATACATTCTTTGACGTAGTGAGTGAAATAAATATTGGTTATGTTGAGTTGTCAATTTCTTGCATGGATAATGATGATCCAGGACCAGGATTTACAGATGGCATGGATGTAATAAGTGATGTAAGTAGTGTTGAGCAAGGAGATTTTGAAGATCAGAGCGAACAAGGATCTTGTAATGGAGGTAATTCTGGAATAACAATGAGATGGGACGTGACATCGAATTATACAGGAGACAATATTACACAAAGTGAAACTACTGAACAAGAAATACGTAATCAGTGGACAGATAATGGATTTGGTAGAGGAACTTGGGCTGCAACAATAACCGCTGATATTAGTTCACCTCCAGCACCAATAATTGGAGATATTGTAGATTCTGATGAAGACTATGAAATTATATGGACAGTCATATCGTATACAGTAATAATAGAGCCTGTAATAGAGATAATCGTCTAGTATACTACAAATTATAATATTTTTCCCCATATATGGATAAATAAATCTGCAACTTCATCTGGATGATTATTGATAAAATCCTCTAGAGAATCTTTTGAATACCATTTTCCTTTTTCTATGTCTGATAAATTAGTTTTTTGCATGTATACGAATAATATCTCCATTTCTTATTTCATAGTCTGCACCTATTACTCTTGAAGTGCGAGCATCAACTGCTCGAATGAATCCATCTCCAAGATCAGAATGTACTGCATATGCTAGTCCTTTTGCAGTAGTTCCTTCAGGGACCAATATTGCATCTGGAAGAATATTCCCTTCGCCATCAATCCAATGTGATTCATCTTGGACAGGGTATGCAACTTTACGGTCCAGTATTCCAAAAACTACTTCCGATAATAACCCAATTAATCCTCTTCCTTCCCAAGAATTAAGAGTATTGCCAATTGATATTAATCCCTTTCTTTGAGGATTAGATAATTTTTCCTCTCCAATTTTAGTTATTTCAAAATCTGACTCACCAGGGACATGATCTATCAAACCAGAACGAGAAGCCCGTCTTAGAGCAAGTTCAGCCTCAGCACTAGTTGGAACTACTATTCCTCCATTTGTTTTTACTACTTCTTGAATCTCTAACCAAGATTCTTTAGATGCTGAATCTGCTTTATTAGCTGCCACCGATATAGGAAAAAGTTCTGATCTAATTGTTGAAGCAATAGTAGTCAGTTCTTCCTTGCCCCATCCCCAGGGAACTCCAGCGTTTGGAAATTTTTCATGCACGGCCGCTACTCCTGACGTAATATGGATTTCTTTCGCTCCAATACCGGATAACTGATCTAAAAGATATAGAGAAATTGCTTTTTCACCCTCCGATTGAACTCTCCTTGCACCACGTTGCCAGCCTGAGCTAATTATTCCAGTTATCCAAGCATCTAATTCTTTGAGTAGAAAATGATATTCTTCCAAAGGTGTTGATCCACCAGTGCCAATTGGGTTGCCTTCAATATCTGTTGAACCCGATGCATCTACAATTTGTATTAATGCGTCACATCTAGCCAAATCTGATAGAAATTGATTCCCTCTCCCTCTTCCTTCGTGTGCACCAGGTACAAGTCCGGCAACATCAATAAGAGTGATTGGTACAAGCCTATTAAAGCCGACACAATATCCAGAATTCGGAGAACAAATACTTCCTTTTCGCTCATCATTAATTTCAATATCCAATTTTCCTTCCTTTTCCTTTTTTGATCTCAACTGAGAACATGCACAAGGATCAGGTAAAGGTAACCAAGCTATTCCGACATTTGGGTCAATAGTAGTAAAAGGATAATTTGCTATTTCTACGGGTTTTTCAGTCAAAGCAGAAAATGATGTAGATTTGCCAACATTCGGTTTTCCAACTAATCCAATACGCATATTATGACCGTGAAATAGACATTATTCTTCTTCCATATGAAGTGGAGTAGGTTTTCCAGTTTCATTACTTTCGAACGTAGGTACTACTTCAGTATCCAATACTGCTCCACTTGCTAAAATCTTACGAATAGAAGTAGTTGCTGTCAATGGATATGAAGTGGGCGCAAATGTTGTCTCAGACAAAGCTACTTGTGATTTTACCGTCTCGCCCCTATATAGTCCGCTGACAATATTATTAGCATGGAATATTGCTCCCAAAACAGTACCATAAAAGACTACTGAACCAGCTTTTCTCATAGTATGAGATAAGGAACTAGGGTCTTCTACAAGTGCTTCTGCTAATGCAATATCTGTGACATCAGATATCAGTGTAAAGACTAGTCCCAATACTGCTCCACCGGATAGCATCCAAAATGCCATTCTGGCTCTATTCTGAGAAAGAGGATATCTTCCACTGGCTGATGGTAATACTTGTAATGCGGCACCTAGAGTAAGTGGAACAAAAACTGTCCAAATAACCATTAAATGAAGTATGTTGGAAATTCCAGTAAGCTCATTTGTTCCACTTAGATAATCAGTTTGTAGAAATAATGAGCCTATGCCTAGCGGAAGTAACATCCAAGCACCGAAATTTATCTCTGGAATTCCTGCTAAGTCAGGATTTTCTACAAAGGCATCAGTGCCACGAAGTGTGATCAAAATGTTAGAAGATAATGCTATTATTGGAATAGCGGCTAATGCCATTAAAAATGATCCGATGATATTGTCTTGTTGTGTAATATCTAATTCTGCAGATGGTAATCCAAGCATATCTATGGCCATTATTGGATGTACATCTCCAAGTGGATTTATTGTAAATAATGTTCCAAATATAACTAAACCTGCAACAGTCCTCGACCATAGTGCATTTCCAGAACCAAAACTAGCTGAATAAAGAGATATTCCAGCAATTGATGAAAACCAGAAGGTTGCCCCAAACAAATGATATGCTAACCATTGACCAATTCCTTCATTGTAAGCACCGCTCACAAATATGGAGATAATAGCAATTGGAGTACCGATTAATCCGAAAATAATTAACCAACCTGGTGTTGCTAATGTAACATCTGAGTTTGCTTTAGTTAATAGTTGATTAGCAGTAATGGCAGTGGCTACAATTAAATTTACTACTGTCCCGATTAAGATAATATTCAAGCCAAAGATTTCATTACTTTGAGAGCCAATTATTAAAATTATTACTGATAATGTCCATGCAAATGAAGTTAGGACTGCATTCTTTTCACTTGCTAAATCAACCTCTAATAATGAAGGAAGTATATGTAGGCCTGAGCCGATAATAAACATCCCGATTGCACCAAATAATGCTGCAAATTTACCTGCATAGAATAACTCCGATGAAAGAGCATTATATCCCCAAGCTTCCAAACTATGCAAAGCATTTGGATCATGCCCAAGCCAAAGTCCTATGAAAGTCAGAGTTGCAGAAATAAATAACCAAATCATCCCTTGGATAATCCAAACCTTTGCTCCAGAACCTTTTCTTCCTTCAACAAGATCTGCTCCTGGACCTAATGCCTTTTCTAGCATGAACATTGTCATACCACGAGTGATTCCTCCCAATACACCAAGTCCTTTTTGGATTAAGATGTATGAAAGAATAATAAGTGCCCAGAAAATTACTAAAGTTGATAATATTGTATCCATGCTAAAACCTCACTCAATAGTTGCCTCTGTAAGAATTGTTCCTAAAATAGCAAAAGCACCAATCATAGCACCTAATACGAAGAACCAAATTCCTGAATCAAATACGCCCTCAAACATAGGTAAAAGAGAGGAGAGGACGGGTAAATCTTGTCCGGGATATAATATATTATATATTACTAAGAAAATTAGAGATGTTGCTATTCCAATTACTAATATTACCCATGAAGAAGAAGGTTCCTTCTCGCCTTGCAGAAATTGACCTATTTTACCTGAACCGTCATTAGACATATCGACACCACATACATCCCACCGCGTAGGACATGCTTGACCACCGAAGATTGCCCCTTAAGCATTAGGAAAAAGATGAGGTTGCTTTGGCTCATGGGGCACGAACCGTGTCGGTTCGGGAAGATCTGCGATCTACTCCAGAACCAAGAGAGATTGGAAGATTATTGTCACTATATATTTCCATACTCCATACTTTTTTACAACTGCAATCGATACCTGAAAACTCTTCTAAACTACCTGATACAGAATATCTTTCTATTGCCGCAACGATGTCTTCATCACAAGAACCGCAATTATGAGCCCCTCTTATCCTACCTCCAGCAGTTGGATGCACAATAGTACGGCAATCCAATTGTGAAATTTCTGCATGGGTTTGTTCAATCATATCTACTAAAGACCAAAGCCAAGGAGGTCTAAATTCTCTATTTCTAAATAAACGATCTACTATTGTGCTTCTTTGAATGTTCATAGGATTAATTGAAACCTCATCGGAGAGTGGTGCTACTTTTTTTACCCATTTTGTTGTATGACTTAATGCATCACCTTCTGACATGAAAGGTGGTTTAAAAATTAGATATGTCTTAACTCTCAGATCATTTTCTCTAAGTAAATCAACTGCCTTATGCCATTGTTTTGTGGAAAATCCTTTATTTACATGAAATCTTAATACTGTATCATCATATGCTTCAAGGCCTAGGGCAATTGTGCAACCTGGATGTTTTTCGGCTAACCAAGCAATTTTTTCAGGATAGCATAACTGTGCTTGAGCCTCTACAACTAAGTGCATTTTTCTTTCATGAGTTTCAAGTAAAACAGATTCTTGAAAATCAACTGGAATTTCTTGATCTTCAAAAAAAGTTCCAGAGGTGTAAACTTTAATCATTTTACAGCCATCAAAATTATTTGTTTGCCGTTTTGCTTCCTCCCATTGAGCAAAAAGATTTGCAGAAGTAACATCATCTCTTACATCGTTAAAGTATCCACAAAATGTACAACCTGATTTCCACCACCATACACAACCCTTGGTTCTGAGGATGACTGTAGCGGCCGTACAAGGAGTTCCGTCCGGTAGATTCTCAGGAGTTTTGTAAACTATAGCTGGTTTATCTGCATCCCAAGATTCTCTTCTTGAAATTGAATGAGGGGTATTTTCTGGAGCTTTTACCAAATGATGGATTTTAATGGCTTTTTTGCCACCACCAAGTAAGCCAGATGCTATAGCCATAATTGATGCGTAGGACATCCAGTCTTGATACTGCCGTAAGCATTAGATTAGATATTAATGACAAAATATTGGTGAAAGTTGCCATTTTATCCCGAAACATCTTCTTTGAATACTCTCACGAACTTACATAGGTGTATCAATGAAGTCATTTATCCTTGTTCAAAATTTTTTAACGGCACTAGTAATACCAATATTTGCTGCTATAATTGGAATTACTGCAGTCCCGGCTTTAGCTTTATTCAATTATGGATATGAAATTTCTACAGCAAATCCTGAAAGTTATCTCATTGAGTTGATTGGCATTGGAGTTTCTCTTGGATTATTTGTAATGACATGGGGTATCAGTTTAGTAATATTTAGTGGTTTAATGGCAGGGATATTGAGGCCAAGACTGGAACCTGGAAGATATCCTTTACAGTCATTTGTTACAATACAATGGGCTTGGTCGATGATTTTTCACAAAGCGGCTTTATTTTTCTTACCTAATCTTGTGCCTTCTTTCATTGGCAATACATATTACCGACTTTCTGGGGCAAAAATTGGAAGAGGAGCACAGATAAACTCCCCAAATGTTAATGATTGCGGATCAGTTACTATTGGAGAAAGGGTAGTAATTGGTGGAAAAGCGGTCATTAATGCCCATCTAACTGAAAAAGGTGAATTGGTAATGGCTCCTGTAGTTATTGGAAATGATGCGCTCATCGGTACAGAATCAATTATTCAACCAGGTTGTACAATTGGAGAAGGTGCCGTTATAGCCTCAAGAGCTGTTGTACCTAAATGGACTAATGTACCAGCAGGAGAAGTGTGGGCAGGATTGCCGGCCAAATGCATCCGTTTGGCAGATGGAACAAAACCAGAATGAATTATTCATTCTGTTTCATCATCTTTTTCTGAAGTTTCTTCTGTAGCTTGTTCTTTAACAGCATCAAGTGCTTCGTTCATACGGTCTTTGAATGTGTCTTGCTTTTGACGGAATTCAGCCATTGCTTGAATCGCACTGTCTATCATTTCATACCTAGTTTGAATAGCTTCATTGAGATTTTCGAACAATTGCATATGCTGAACATACCAATCATCTCTTGCAGACATTTCAGTAGTTGCTGTTTGTAGCGCCTCATCTAATTCTTCTGCTACTTCAAAAACACGTCCTAATCTTGCCTTTTCTCTAGAATACATTTCTTCTGTTTTTTCTAATTTTGGTTCTAGATGTTCTATTGTTTTATTTGCCTTAGCGCGTTCTAATTCCATTGCCCTCAAACGTCCATCTTTCTCATCTAGAAGTGCTTGAATTCCTTCTTTTTCAATTTCGCTATTTACAGCTTCTTTTTCTAAGACTTCGATGATTGCCTGTAATTCTTCATTAAGCTTTGATGATTCATTATATGCAATATATAATTTTTCTAATCGATCGTTTGCTACTCTCAAATCCTCTTCTAAATTTAATGAAGATGGAGCGTTTGGTTCTGGAAAACCGATTCCATTTTCGCCTTCGTTCATGTCTATCTCGATATGTTCCACAGCCACATCTGATTTAACATCGGCGGAATTAACTTCCTTTATGCGTCAAAAAATACAATTTCAACTTGATATTGCGGCGATTGTTGCTGAAAGAACGGCCGTTAGTCTTTTTGAGGATGGGATGTGCAATTTTTCATCCGGACCGTGTGCATTATTACCAGGGCCGCCAGTACCTGTACAGAGAAATTTAGTATCTGGATATTTATGCTGCATCATGGCCATAAAAGGAATTGTGCCACCAACCCATGTTGCCAATGGAGGCAGTCCCGTTATATGCATAGAAGAATCATGTAATGACTGAAGTAATGCTCCTTCCAAAGGAGGTGCGTGAAAACCATCTGCAGAGGGGTCAAGAGAAAAGTTAACTTGTGCACCAAAAGGAGGATTTTCCTCTAATTTTTGTTTGATTATTTTCTCAACAACATTTGCACTTATTCCAGGAGGGATTCTGAAACTTAATTTCAAGTCAGTATTTGTTCGTAATACATTACCTGCATTTTGTACTGAAGGAATTCCATCAGCACCTATAATACTCAGTGCAGGCCTCCAATTCACATCAAGTAAACTTTCTTCGACAGATCCAGATTGTGAAATTAATGTATCCAAAACAGGTAAACTTTCCCATATTGAATTGCCAATAACTTCTGCAAGGGCTGCTGCTTGCTCACGGATTGTATTTGTTATTGTAGTATGCATCTCGGAGATTAGAACCTCTCCGGTATCTGAATCTTCAATTCTATCTAGTAAAATTCTTTGTATTCTAAATGATGAGGGGATAGTCCCTCCTGACATTCCTGAATGAACTCCCTCATGAGACACTTTTACAGAAAGTGTACCCGATACCAATCCCCTTAAGGCTTCAGTTGTCCAAATATGATCATAATCAGGACCTCCACTATCCAATACTACAACTAAATCAGGATTTCCAAGTTGATCAGTTAATTTCTCAAGATAAGGCGGGAGATCAAAAGATCCTGATTCCTCACACGTTTCAATTAGAAATTTACAAGTTGGGTGAGGAATTTCAAATTCTTGTAACATCTTTAATGCAGTAACACAAAGATAGCCTCCATAACCATCATCTAATGCACCTCTACCAAATAACCATGGATCTCTTCGAACTCCCTTTAAAGGATGTAAACCTTCAGACCATAGTTCTGGTTTGGAAGGTTGCTTATCTAAGTGAGAATAAAAAATTACTTCTCCTGGGCCTGTTCCTTCTACATTAACTAAAAGAACGGGGGTTGTATCTGCTATTTTGTGTACTTCATATGACATTCCTGAAATATCTTGGCCATCTAGCCATGAGCAAAATAAATTAATTGTTGCGTCTAATTCTCCCTTTTCAGCCCAATTTGGCTCAAAAGCAGGAGATAATGCTTCTATCTCGATAAAATTTTTCAAACTGGGTAAGATTGACTCTTCCCATAATTCATCACTACGCTTCATCAGTGCATCAAGGTCAAGAGGCATGGTACTCTGTCACCCACCTTGCAAATGTATTCTTCGTTTAATTAGTTAATTTAAAGGTCCACAAATTGGTAATTCTCCTTGATTGAAAGGACATTTATTACATATCTCAGATTTGCTTGCTTCTAATTGAGGGAATTTGGAAAGTGTAATGTTAGAACCTAATGACATTTCGGCTGCTAATGCCAAATTTTCTTCTAAATCATTTAATGCATTTTCTAGCATTTTCTCTGGATATACTACTAATCTTCCTGTAACGCCAATCAAAATTGCAGGTGAAAGAACTTTTCTTGAAGGATATCCGGATTTAGACCTTTCATTTTCAAGATTTTTGAGTGCTGTGTAATAAAGAGCTTGTTGCATTCTATGTTCCAATAATATATCTATTTCCGCCTGGCATTTTGGTTCAGTAGTACTTTCTCCTAATGCTTCAATCAAACCATCAGTTTTCCCATCTACTAATTTTATTGCCTCTTCTGTCTTCAAATCGACGGGACGGATAGTTGATTCTCCATGAGCAACAGTACATAGTACAAGATCTATTAGACCACTCATCTCAATATTAGCAAATTCGATTTTGGATAATGGTTCATATCCATCAGGAGTCCAACGACTACGAATTAAATTGTCTAGATTTATCTTTTTAGTAATATTAAATGGCATTTCAGTCCTTAATCCTTCAACTCTATGGCCATCAAAAATTTCACCCCTCGATAGTTTTCCAAGAGCTCCTGATTTTATTCTATTAATCATTAAATTGACTAATTCAGTTGTACTTTCTCTATCTGCTTCTAAAGGTAATAACTCATCAAAAACAGTATTATGTATCTCAAGACTGTCTATTGAATCAGTTTCTCTTTTTATCCATGATTCCGGTAATGGTGTTGTTGGATGTTCGCCTTTAGGCCCAGGATTGCCTATGCCAATCTCCATTATTCTATGTACTATCGTTCCGAAAAGAGCAGCATCGATTCCTTGTGGGAGGCTATTTGATGAATTTATTGAAATTGAGGGAATTATTGGCTTGGGAGATAAGCCGCCTATTGTTTCGTACCAGTGTCTTCTTGGACATTTCTCTATAATTGGGATTCTACTTGGTGCTATCTTTAATCTTGCAAATGAGTCTGTTCGCGGAGAAGAAAAAGATATTGTTTCTTGTGATATAGATTTTTTAGCAGCATTATCTAAATTCTCAATTCTAGTCAAAGGAGTTTTAGTTAAATGAGAAGAGTTTGTTTCAGATATAAAACAGTCTGGATGGTGTAACATTGTCAATCCTTTTAATGCCTTAGAATTACTTAAAAATCCTCTAGATATTAATGAAGATGGATTAAATATACGATGGCCACGAGTTCTAATAATAATTTCATCTGAAACAACATCTGATGGATCAAGCCATGGTGAATCTTGTTCATTCCTATTGGCTGAACCTTGACGTAACGATTCTATCCACATTTCACCGAGTTGAGGTAATGATTCTGAATAATTCCAAGGGAATTTAATCCCCTCTCCATTTACCCAGTTTGTACCTTTTGTTGATCCGACTACAATTAGTTTGTGTTGTGCTCTTGTTGCTCCGACATAAAGAAGTCTTCGTGATTCAGCACTTTTACGAGCCTGGTGTATCTTCCTAACATGTTTCCATAATGCCGAGGAAGGTGATTTTTCGTTAGACCATGGTTTTGGATTACCTGCAAACAATTCAGGAGTTACGATCAATCTATTTCTATCATCCATCGTCATATTAGTTTGACGTCCAGAAAATAAATCGGCAAGAATGATTACTTTCGACTGCAGCCCTTTTGAGCCGTGTATAGTCATAACTCTAACTGCATCACTTGGCGGGATTGTGACGGCTTCTAGAGAATTGCCACCACTTTCTCTTAAATCACGTATTTTATCTGCTAAAACAATTGAATCCCCCCCAACTTCTCTAGATAAACTTCTAACAATGTCTATGAATTGTTCTATGTCTTGACGAGAAACTGTATCTGTAAATGCCATTAAAATGTCTGATCTATCTACTGTTTCTTCTAATAAATCCACTATACGTCCTGTCGATGAAAGATCTATCCACCTTTGAATTAATTCCTTTTGTCTCTCGTTAATTGCAAAATCCCTCAATCTAATTAGTAGGTTCTCTTCTTTTCCAGCGTAGAAGAGATACTGTTGTAATTTAGCATCATCAAATCCTATCAAAGTGGATCTTGCCACCCAGGATGCATGATGTCGTGAAAATGGCCGTGCGATGAATTGTAATAATCCCTCTATCGTATGAACTGCTGGACGATCAAGTAATCTCCCTTCACGATCTGCTTGGGCAGGGATTCCCAGATTATGCAAATGACGAATGATGACATCCCTGATTTTACTTCTACTTGGCAGTAGTATCATTATGTCACTAGGATCTACGGGTTCTTCCGCCGGTAATTCTATCCATTCTCCTTCAGATGATAGGATTCTGATTGATTTTCCTTCAATTAAATTTTTTATTCGCAATGATATCATCATACTCTGTCTTTCAATAGAGTCTGGTTTTCCTGGGCCAAATGGATCAAGTGATTTTCGTAAGTCTGTAGAAGGGTTTGTTTCCCCTCCTGTTCCCAAAGGACATATCCATTCTAATGAACCCGAGGAATTAATTTTATCTTTACTTGGAAATAGTGGCTGTGATTGTGCATAGAAGTTTCCATTAGGAAAATGTCTGTGTTTATCATTGAAGACGTCATTCCACCATTCATTCATTACATTTAGCAGACCTCCGTCGGTACGGTAGTTTATTTGTAATCTAATTAGTCCTTGTTTTCTATATTCTACCTCTTGGGAAGAAGGTATTGGGAGATGTGTATCAGACAGATCAAATGGTATCCATGGTATTAGATTTCGACCTCCATCTTCGGTTACTTCAATTGCCTTTGTAACATTCAAAATATAGGAATTTCTAGGATCTCTACTAGAGTTTAACTTACGTAACGGTGGTTTACGAGTTAGTTCCTTTATACTAGAAAATTCATGTTTATTTATGTCTCTTAAAATTCTCGAATATTCTAAGAATCCTGTAACTTCTGCTTGACGGAATGCATAGATACTTTGTTTTACATCCCCAACATAACAAATAGTTGGCTGCCATGGAGTATTTGGTACTTCAGGGTCGCCATCTTGAGTGGACCTCTCTCCCCATAATCTGGAAAGCAGTCTCCATTGTAATGGGGAATTGTCTTGTGCTTCGTCGATAATAAAGGCACGATAACGTCGTCTGATTTGTTTCAATAGATCAAATCGTTGAGTTAAATCAATACGAATTGTAGATAAATTTTCTAAATAATTACCAGCCATGTTTGGATTATTCTCCAATTTTTCTAATATAGAAAATGCTTGAATTATATGATCATCACGCCATGTTTCTGTATTTAGTGAATTTAATGCATCTTGGATTGATTGTGGGTAAAAGGTACGGCAAACACTGGGGCAATTAGCAAGAAGTAAATCTCCTGCTAATCTTTGAACATCTTCATAGTCATGTGTTTCTTCATTTTTCTTCAACTTTTTCAAGATTCCTAAAAAGCCATCATGTACTAATTTTAAATTATCTAGATTATCTACTTCCGCCTCTAATGTGAAATGAAATTTATTGATTTTTGAATCATCTGATAACCTATTAGGAAGAGGGAATTGAAGTTTTTGTAAAGGTCTTTTCCAATCTTCAGAAGTCATAGGAGGATTAGAATCGTCAAGCATTAATGTAACTTGAGTGAAATGCAAAATAAGTTTCCCGATTTTTGTATACCATAGATCTTTAATTTGGGAGGACATTGTTTTCAGACCAATTTTAACTGATTCTTTTGTTGTTTTATCTTTAATTTCAGAATAACTTCTAATTCCACTTTCCCATGTATCCGAAGGTAACTTAGAATTGGGGAAGATAGATGGTTTATCACTCATAATTGATGCATTCGAGGTGATACAAAGTAACAAATGTCCAAGCCATACTAGTTGTTCCCATTTGCCAACAGGAGGTTGTGATTCGCATAGAGAATCAAGGGAAGCTATTCTGGTATCAGAAAATACTCCTTCTGGAGCTAGGGCAGTAATATTTTCTTTGATAAAATCACAATATTTTGTTACCAGAGTACACACTTCTCTTGAGAAATTTGTTAACTCTTCTTGATCTATGGATAGAGTTATTCTTTTCTTAAGCGATTCTTGATCAATTTTACCACTTTTATTGGTCATTAATCTTGTACTTTCCTCAATAAATACTGATTTGTAAACTAAACTTCTCAGGACGTTTGTTGCACTTCTTCTACTTGAGTAATGTCTGGAAATATTATCTCTAGCATCTAGAACTTGTGTGGCTATCTCTGAGGGTATTCCTGCATCTACAGCATCACCAATTAAATTGAATGAATTTGGGAGTCTCCATAGAGTATTAATTGCAGATTCAACTAAAAGTATACGATTTGTATCAGAAATTATATCTTTACTATTAAAATCTCCAAGATAGCCTCTATAAGGGGATATTAATTGATTAAAAAATGAGTCTATAGTTCCAATTGGAGCATCCTCTAGAAGTGTCAAAAGTTGTTCATTAAATCCTTGATGGCGAATTCTAGGATCTGTTCTACTTATCCCATCATCACTTATTGGTCCTGGTTTTAGTTTGGAGATACGTTTTCTTAATCTATCGCGCATTTCATCTGATGCTCTATTGGTAAATGTAAGTAAAACAACTTCACCAGGAAGCAATCCTCTCCATTTACGTAAGTCTATAGTCTCTGAAGAAGGAGACATTAGCAAACCTCCTTCTAATTTTGATGGGCGTTCTGGCATCGGTAAAATCCTAGTTGCACGTTGATCTTCTGTTAGATAATGTTCTATTACTCGGTCAATTATAGTACTTGTCTTGCCAGTTCCTGCTCCTGCATCGACCACGATGTGCGAATCAAGATTTAATGCTAAACGTTGGGCTGTATTCAAACGCATCAAAATCCATCCTCCATCTTAACGTCACAAATTTGTTTTACTGGGCAATAACTACAAACTTTTTTTGAAGGAGTTGGGTGTACTTTACCTAATGTGGCATTATTAGCAACTCCTAGTGAAACAGACAATCTATGAGTTAACCAAGCCCTAAATTGATCGCTACTAGGATTATTATTTTCATTTGGAAATCTGTATAAGTCTTCTGTTATTCTTGAAATAACACCTATATCTAATTGGTTGATGTGTTGAAAGGAATTAGAAATTTCTAGATTGTGAGTAGTATTGTGACTAAATAGAGAGATTCCAACACCTACTACGAGATCTCCGGGGTGTGCAATTTCCCATGCTCTAGCATAAATGGCTAATTGTAATTCTTCCAGAAGTCCGATATTATGTCTTTCTTTGGAAGATTTGGATTCAGAAGTCTTCAAATCTCTAATGATTATCAATCTTCTTGGTTTCCAATCGCTATCAATTAATTTTAGAGGAGCTATGCTATTTCTTCCCTCTTTATTCAACCACACTTTTCCACTTTTGTCAAAAGGTACTTGATCAACTCTGTCTATTTGGCCCCTTACAATTATTGGAGGTAGTTTTTGCATTTCAGGACTAGTAATTTCCGAAGGGAGGTCAATCTCGATTCCTGCATCATCATAATCATTAATATCCCATTCAATGCCTATTGGCATTACATCTGATATACTAAATTCAGCCTCCACTATTGTTCCGATTCTCCCTTTTGGTTCTATAGGAATAGGATTTGCAAGCCAATCATTATACTCGTCCCTATTCATTCCAGTGAGAACTTGTAAGCGATGAGTAGAAACGGCATCCGTTCGATCCAACCAAGGTGCTCTTGAGTCCAATGATTCTAATGCTACTTTCATAACCTCATTCTTCGACAAATGTGAATTTCCAATACTGGTATTTTCTCTTTTATTATTAATGCTATCAAACTCTTCACCTATTTCCATATTCAATATATGACATAAAATATCATGATGAACAAAATGAAGAAGGTTTCCATGAGTTCGCGCATCTAAATCTTCAGATTGGAGTTCTTCTTGCTCGGCTCTAAGTCCCCTATTGAGCCAACCACTTCTTGGGCATTTTAGCCAATCATGTAACCTACTAGCTGACCATATTGTTACTTTTTGTCCAGCTCCAGTTACATGACCATGCCGAGAGTCGTTGACGTCAACTCCAGTTGGTATTGGAATAAATGGCCTAGGATCTATAGTAGGAGTTCTTTTTCCATCCTCAGTAATACCTCCTATTACTGGCCAAGAGGAAAAATTTCTAGGAATAGTTTTTCCATTAGGCGTCTTTCTAGATAAATCAGAATAATCTAGAGAAAATATATATTTTCTTGATTCATTAGCCAAGTATTGTTTATCATCTACTATATCTGGCTGTCTTCTTTCTCGCTCACGTTGTAATTGAATATCAAGAGGAATAGATATTGAAGTGGGGTTAATTGGAGGATGTTGTGCTTTAATCCCTTTAATCAATCTTTTACCATCTAACTGACGAATATCTCGTGGACTAATAGGGTTTAATTTTACAATGAATTCTTCTATATTTTCATTCGATAAAAGCCATTCTCTAATTGGTGCTGTAGGAGGGGCTGAATCATCTAAACTTGGATCAAGAATTATAGTTTTTTCACCTGCAAATAATAAGTGTTTTAGGAAATGTCTAGCCTTTCTAATTGGGCCATCTGGTCTAAGTAGATTCAATCGGTGCCTTTCTTCTTCACCCATGAAGGGCATCTTTGAAACTCTCATATCCCACGATGAACTAGATAAATTTGCTAGAATAATTAAATCTGCAGTGCAACCAATAGTTTGATTTGGAGTTAATATTCTTAATCTGGAATTACTTTTCAATTGATTATCTGGCAGAGAAATAGAATTCATAAGAGTAAGATATTCTTCAACCCACCCAGGCCCACTCTTTGGATATTCATGTTTCAAATTAAATTGCATATTTCTTAATTCTTGATGGTATTTTAGGAGCGTTTGGATGACAAGAGGAGTCCCTATAGAATTATTATCCATGTATTGAAAAGTTGTTGAATTATTTGCTGATTTGAGTCGATTTACTAGCCACTCATCGCCACCTATACTTGATTTAACTAGTGGTAAGATAGTTTTTGAATGGCATCCTGTAATTAGGTTTTTTTCCTTCAACAGGGAAATATCTTCCTCTCTAAGTAACGGTTGCAAGGATTTAGCAAGATTCAATAACCACCATTGTGTTGATTCTTTCTTAATCTCATCAATGTCAGAGTTTGGTGATCTAGATAGAGATTCTAGCCATCTTCCAAGGGCACCTGGTCCTCCCAAAACATGTTCTCCTCTAGCCAAATCAGTCAATAATTGTAAATCAGGAATCGATTTGATTTCAGGATTAATGGGATGATTTAGATCTGATTCAAAAGGAGATAATATTTTCTGAATAGCAATAGTCCTCAGGGACTCTAAAGAGAAACTATTTGCACCATGGCCTATTGTAATTAGTTGTTTAAGCCAGTGACCATAGGAATCACTGGTAATCGATTTATTATTATCTTTAATAGATAAACCAATATTTTCAACCAATCTTTTCCATCTAGAGGTATTAGAATCAAGAGATGGATCAATAATTATAACTGTTGATTTAGAATCTTTTTCTAAAAACTGTTGTGTGAGAGAAATAGCAGA
>PCAI01000050.1 GCA_002731195.1 Methanobacteriota archaeon
CAAGTAATACTGCCTTCCCCAATGAGAATTCTGCTAACATCTCTCCATTTTCTGATTTCAGACCTTCATCTGACATGCCGATGCTAAGAAGAAATCTTTTCGTAACTAATTTAGCCACTTCCTGTCTTGAAATATTATGCACAATTATTGATCCAAACTTATCAATAATTAGGGTTGATTTTGGATTTTCATTAACAACTAATGAATATTCTCCATCTTTGAACCCTCCTGCTAAAATTGATACATCTTCATGTTTGACAGGTTGAGAAGGAGTAAATCTAAAAGTTTGAGTTTGTATTCTTAAAAAATTAGATTCTTCTTCCATATTCTCATTCTCTTTCTATTTTCTCTATTTTTTGGCATTTATTTATAGAATCATATATTTGCTCAAGGTATGCTTGGTGGACAGGTACTAATAATACGACGTCGGAACTATCACTTTCATCAAGTCTTCTGTTTCTTAAATCACATAACGCGCCTTTTATTCTGGCTGCAAATCTTTCATCACGCTCTTTAATTAAATCACTAGTAAGGACTCTCTGTTCTTCAATCCACCATGATGCACATACTGCAGCAGCAGCACCTAATTCAGAATTTATTTTTTCTGACTTTACTACCATCTTTGAGGCCTTTATGCGATTTCTCGAATATCTTCTTGTTTTATTAATCGTCTTTAGGAGATTAATCATCCTGACTTGATTATCTGCACACTTCGAATACCATTCTTCCCATTTTTTATCTGTAATTTCGGGAATTATTGTGTATACTGGTTTACCTCCTGTATTTTCAGCATGCCTCAGTAGTCTAGCTGGTTCCGGATCTGGTATACTTGGTCCATTGATATCTAAACTTTGAATGTCTCTTAATAATAGCCCCATCGTTCCTCCTGAAGAAAGCACCGCTTGAACATTAATTCCAGGACTTTTTATCTCATCTTTTTCTTCTTCTTTTAGTATTGCAACATCTTCTCTAGAATACAAAAGTGCCAAACCGTCCCATTTCTTATATCTAAGAGAATTTGGCATGACAATACATGGAAGATGAGGCCAAATTACTATTTTTCCTCCTTCCGGATCTTCATAAATGAGAGGTTCCCACTTCAGACTTGGTATTTCCATATGCTCGCGAAGTGTCATCGCGATTCAACTATGCCTATGAAAACGTCCTTAATTGATATATTTTAATGGAGCATTCAAGGATGATGACTTATCATGTGCGTTCGATAGAACATGGAGGAGCCCTACTCTTTCGAACCCGTTGTACTCTTGAATGAAGTTTTTCCTGGTCACACTAATGCACTAAATACACTATTTGGAGGGCATCTAATGAGCATTATGGACACTAGTGCAGGGATGGTTGCATCAAAATTCGCGCATCGTGAATTTGTAACTATTTCTGTCGATGCACTCAAATTTCGTAAACCAGCATTCCAAGGAGATATTATCAGAACTACGGCAAAGGTTGTTTGGACTTCTCCCAGAACTGCGGGAATACATGTAACTTCATGTAGGATGTCTAGGTCGGAATGGGAAGGTGATGAAATTTGCTCAGGTTTCTTTTTCATGGTTGCTATTGATGAATCTATGAACGCAATAGAAATACCGCAATTTGAACCAAAAACAGACGAAGAGAAAGAATTTTGGAAGCAGGCCCAATCCGCCAGAGATGCTATGAAATAGGCATCAGGAACCACTCATTTCAACAACTAAATCATTGTCGGATTCTTATGCCTGTTCTCAACATCGCATTAATAGGTTCTGAAAATTTTGCAAGAAGTTTGGCAAAAAAGAGTGATTCAAGAGATATAGAGTCATATGTCTTCAAAGAAGGCACTGGTGAAAATTCACGAATATTATCTTTTTTAAGGCCACTCAAACTTCCAGATAGTATAAGGCCGCTATTATCTGTATTGAATGTAGCTAAAGTTGGAATAATAGAAATATCAAAAGTAGATTCTTCATTAGGCGAAATTCTAGTTTCTTTTGCTTGTTCTGGTATTAAAAAAGGAGTTGCAATAATTAATCCTGAGGAAGGAAATTGGATAGATATCGACCAAATAAATATGATTTTTTCACAACTAAAACTTGATTGGAAAATATACCAGTCAATGCCAGAAAATCATGAAATAAGAGAACTTATGTTTGGGATGATGAATCATACTGATCTAAGTGAAAAACCACTAATAATACCCATTGACCAGCATTTTGTTGTCCAAGGAATCGGACTAGTGGGTATTGGTTATGTTCAATCAGGACAAATCAAAAAACATGATACGATTGAGGTAATTTCTTTGGGTGAAAAAGGAATTGTCAGAAGTTTACAAGTAATGGATGATAATGTTGATGCCGCATATTCTGGAGATAGAGTGGGAATCGCAATTAGAAATCTACGAGAAGAGGCACTCCACAAAGGATGCATCATAGTCCATCCAAATTCCGAAGTTTTGGTGAAACATAACAATTCTTCAATTATAATGAATAAAGCACCTTTTCAAAAAAAACAAATCAAAAAAGACGACATCATCCATGCTTCTTCAGATTTACAATTTGTTGTTGGCCGTATTACAAATATATCCGAAGATTGCATAAAAGTTAACTGGGAAAATCCACTTTGGGTACGCGCAGAAAAGGTAAATGAAATCATTCTAACACAGTTGGATGCAAACCCTATGAGAATCATAGGGACTGTAAAAGAGATAATGTCCGAATAATATTTTTTATACATAAACGTAGGTACACTTTGAAAATAGTTACATTCATTTTATACCATATGAACCAGTCTGCTACAACTGGATGTATTCAGCTGGGCTTAACAGCCCAACTGGAGAGGGGGAAACCGAACTACTCGGCAATCTTTCTCTTGTTGGGGTAAAAGGGGCGTTTTGTGCTATTCTTTCCGACCGTGAATTAACTCTTGAGAGAAGTGATGGTAAAGGGTTACGCCTTTCTTTAGCTGCAGTTCATAGAACTAGACACCTAACAATACCATTCTTGCCTAATGGGTTAGTACCACTGGGACTAATTTCTATTATACTCGGAATAAGTACAATATCTTTCCCCTATGGTTTAATCCCAATATCATTTGGCTTTTTGGCTATTTCTCTAAATATATTCTCTCGGCATCCAATAATATCTATTGATACTAACTCGGGCGATAGACACCTGATAGCAGGAAGTGAAGGATCATTACTCAGGTTAGCAACTATGATATCCAGACTAATACATGGTAGTAGTATGGAAGAAGCTAGGCGAGGGTTAGAAAATCTTGAAAAAGAAATACCCCTATTTCCTTCTTTTACATCCGCTGGAGGGAATTTATCCAAAAATGAAAATAAGTTACTAATGTTTAATGATAAAAAACCTGAATTGCAATCACATATGATAGATAGTAAAATTCAAAAATCATTAACTTCGGATTATGTGAACTTAAATACAGAAGAAGTAAATGGCGGAAATATCTCTTTAGATAATATGCAGTTAGAAGAAAACATATCCAAAAAATCTGCATATGAGAGTGCATGGAATACTCCTCCTCCGCCATGGTATAAGGAAAAACAAAAAATATCTGAAAATAGTCAAGATTCATTTCTAAGCAATGATGCAAATGAAACTAGGATGGATTCAGTATTATCCGAGGCTGCTGGACAATTAGATATGTTTGGAGGAGGTTTAGATATGTTTGGAGAAGGCGGACTATTCGATCAAGATATGGAAAAAGGTAACGAAAATATCTTTCCCAATACAAATGTTGAGAACTTAAAAGAGTCTGAAAACACTTTGTCCCAGATATCAAGCTTACAAATGATGAAAAAGGCATATGAGGACTATGGACATCCAGATTCTGATTATAAGAGTTCATTTGAACTACCACAACCTAATGAGAATGCAGTAAGGGAAGAATGCAGATCTGGAATAGTACAGGAAGCAAGAGCTAAGCAAGAAATTAAAGGCAGTAGTAAGGAATTAAACTATTCTTATGAATCAACTAATTTAGACAGTTATCCTTCCTTAAAAAAATATGCAAACAAAGGAAATAATAGAATTTTACCTTCAAAAAATAAACAAAAGAGTATATCTCTAGTATTACTGAATAAATTATTACGCCCTTCTAATATTTCTATGAAGAAACAAAAACTAAACCATTCTTCTAATAATAGATTCCAAACATCCCAACATCTTAGATTAAGGAGTGATCAAGAGCACCAATCAAATGTTTACTCTAGATATAGAAAAACAAATAAAAATATTGAAAATGATGACGCAATGGATGTCATAAACTCCATAGTTTCCAGAGTTTCTAATGAAGATGAACCTGGGAAAAAATTGAGTTTTAAACATATGAGACAAACAACTTCTCCTTCCGAAGGAAATAATTTACCAGGGATAAGAAAATTAGGTTAGCCCAACAATCCTTCGATATTTATCGACTCTAGCATGATACTTTCCTTTCTGTAAATCTGTTAAATTTGTTGAACCTAGGCCGCCTATTACAAATGAAGAAGTAACTGTAGCATGAACTAGTGCATTTCGCATTATTTCGATATCTCCCATCGCACCCGTACACCCAACTATATTGGCCAATAATGCTCCTGCAAAGGAATCTCCACAGCCAGTTGGATCAATAACTTTTTTTGTAGGATAAGAAGGTAGAGATATTGTTCCACAAGGCAAATATGCCAAAACTCCCCCACTCCCTCTTTTAATTATTAGACTCCTAGGGCCTTTACCTGCAGATGATCCTCCGTACAAAGCCTCTCCCGAAATTATCTTTTCAGCAGCTATCGTTACAATATCTTCTCCTGAAATGGCACAAACTTCTTCTTCATTTAAGATTGCCACATCAACTTTCCTTAGTGCTTCTGATAATACTTCTAACTCTGTATTTATCCATAGCATGAAAGTGTCCAGTACTGATATATTAGGATTGCATTCCTCAAGAATCTTTACTTGTGTCAAAGGATTCATATTCGCACAAAATAAAATATCAACATCCTTCCAAAAATTAGGAATTACCGGATCAAAGTCACCTAAAACATTAATTTCTGTAGATATAGTTTGAGCATCGTTCATTGTACCTTCATATTTTCCAGCCCACCTGAAAGTTTTCCCAGATAATTTAGCCACACCTTCTGTGTTTATTCCCTTTTCATTCAATAATTCTAAATCTTCTCCTCTAAAATCGTTTCCGATAGGGCCTATTATTCCTACTCTAGGTAAAATTCCAGGTTTTAAAGGAAGATGAAATGCAGCAGAAATAGATGCATGAACTGCCGAACCGCCCAATACATCATAACCGTGAGTAGTTGGAGTTTGAATGTGGTCGTAACCCATACTTCCTACTACTAATAAGTCCATTCAAATCCTCTCTCTCATTAGTTCAGGGTGTTCTTCAAGATATTTAATCGTTATTTCCTTATCTTTGAAATCATTTTCATTTAGAATTCTTTTATGAAGTGGAATAAGAGTATCTACTCCAGTTAAAATAACTTCATCTATCGTTGAAATCATTTTCTTTATCGCTTCTCTTCTATTTGGAGCCCATACAATGATTTTCGCAAGTAAGGAGTCAAATGATGCAGGAATATCATAGCCAGTATGGATGTGAGAATCTATCCTAACTCCTTGCCCTCCGGGCCAAATACATTCCCAAACTCTGCCAGGAGATGGTTCTAAAGTCCATGGATTTTCTGCATTTACTCTTACTTCAATAGCATGCCCTCTAATTTCTACTTCTTCCTGCTTAATTCCTAATTCTTCACCTGACGCAATTTTAATTCCTAATGCTACGAGATCTACTCCAGCAATCATTTCCGTAACAGTATGTTCAACTTGCACTCTTGGATTAACTTCTAAGAAATAAAAATTACCCTCCTCGTCTCTTAAGAATTCAAAAGTAGCAAGTCCCTCATAACCTACTAATTTTGCTCCTTTAACTACTATATCTCCAATTTCTTCTCTTACTTCATCACTAAGCCATGGACCTTCTTCTAGTATTTTCTGATGCCTTCTTTGTATTGAACAAAATCTTTCACCAAAATGTATTGCATTTTTACCATCACTTAATATTTGAAATTCAATATGTTGTGCCCCTTCGATAAATTTTTCTATGAAAACTCGCCCATCCCCGAATGCAGATAATGCTCTACCTTGACAGAGATTTAAAGCGCTTTCAAAATCATCATTATTATTTACTACTTGCATACCTATTCCACCCCCTCCTGCGGCGGCTTTGATTATCAAAGGAAAGCCTATTTCTTCAGCTATTATATTTGCTTCTTCAACATTAACGATAGGATCTTCTGAACCCTTGGCTATAGGCAGTCCTGCCTTTGCCATAATTTCACGAGCTGATATCTTATCTCCCAATATTTTTAGTACCTCTGAACTAGGTCCAATGAACTTAATCCCTTCTTCCTTTAATCTCCTTGCAAACGTTGGATTCTCTGCTAAGAAACCATAACCAGGATGAACAGCATCAGCCCCTATTTCTACTGCAGCCTTCACTATTGCTTCAATATCTAAATAAGATGCTAAGGGGTCATTACGGGGGATATATATTCCTTCATCAGCCAGTCTAACCGGTAACGATAAACGGTCTTCTTTGCCATATATTATGGCTACTTCAATATCAAGTGAACGAAGCGACCTCATTATTCTTAATGCAATTTCACCTCTATTGGCGATCAGAACACGACGAAACATAATACTACCTGTGATTATTCCACTACTCGGTAGTCCTTAAAAATTCAGTATACATCTCTGAGATATCTTTTTTCAGTTTTCATCATTGTCGTCTCTACAAAATCTTTAGCTTGTTCAGTAGTCATATCGCCATGTTCAGAACAAATTTTAATCAACGTTTTATGGACATCTTTTGCCATCCTTGATTTATCTCCACAAACATAGAAGTATGCTCCTTCATCTATCCACTTCCATATTTCTTCACCATTTTTATCCATTAAATGTTGAACATATACCTTCTCAGTACCTGTTCGTGACCATGCCAAATCATGCTTATTAAGAATTCCCTTTTTCTTCCAGTCTTCCATTTCTTCTTTGTAGTAGTATTCGCCTTCTTCTGTCCAATCGCCAAAAAATAGCCAATTCCTACCTGTTGCATTATCAATGTCTCTTTGCTCTAGAAATGCTCTGAAAGGTGCTATGCCTGTTCCTGGGCCTACCATTATGATATCTTTTGATTTATCATCAGGTAAAACAAATGATCTAGTTGGAGACATAAATATCCCAATGCCTGTTTCTTCTACTTCACACATATCAGACAAAAATCCAGTACATAATCCTGCTTTGTCTCTTCCATGATGTGAATATCTTACTATCCCTACTGTGAGATGAACTGTTCCCGGTTCAAAGTCAGGGCTACTTGCAATCGAATAAAGCCTTGGCTTCAATCTATCCATTCCTTCTAGTAATTGTTGTGCACTGAAGTTTATATTGCTAAAATCCCCTAAAGCATCTATATAATCTCTGGACCAAATATAATCTTCCATTTCTTCTCCATCAGAGGATAATTTTTTCCATAAAGCTAAACTAGGATCAGAGACAGAACCTACTTCTTCATATCCTTCAGGTATATCTTCATCATTTCCAGTACCTTCCCAATCTATGATCACAACTCCATTTTCTTCAGATATTCTCTTCCTTTTGATTATCTTAATATCAATCTCTCCTGAATCACTATCTAAATATTCACCCAACTTCATAATCCATTTCTTTGATAACCTGTGTACTTCATATTGACTTGTTAAAGCTTCTTTTAGCGTACATTTTCCTAAGTGAGTTTCGACTTCTTCATCGCCAGTAAAATTACACAGTGCTAATATCTCTTCTACTAAATCAGGGCGACAAATAGGGATTATCCCTAACGCATCTCCTGCCTTATAGTCTAAACCTGAATCACCTAAATCAAAAACAATATGTCTAGTTTCTTTACCTGAATCTTTCCCATTGAGTATGTAGTTTTGATTTAAATGAGAAGTATATGGATTTTTTGCACTCCATTTAGATTTCACAACCTTATCCTGACTACTAGTTTCTTCAATTGTTTCTGTTACAACTTCTTTGATTATTTTCTTATCTTCTACAACTTCTTCGGAAATAATTGGTTTTTCTAAATCCTCAACTAGAGACATTTTCTTCAGAACTGCTTCAGACCATGATTGTGCCGGTTCTTCAAAATCTACATCGCAATCAACTCTATCATGTATTCTTGTTGCACCTTTTGATTCAAACCACATATCCCATTCCTTTCCAGATTCACAGAATAAATCATAAGACGAATCTCCTAATGCCAAAACTGAGAAATGTAATCCACTTAATGAATCAATTTCGTTACCATTCGCAGCTTCCCATAAATCTTCAGCATTATCAGGTTGTTCTCCATCTCCCCAAGTACTGCAACAAATAAGAACTCTAGTGTGCCCAACAATTTCATCTATTGATATTTCATCCATCGCCCTTACTATGGGTTCCAAATTATGTTCAATTGCCCCTTGACCTGTTTGTATTGCAATTTCTTCTGAATTTCCGGACTGAGAGCCATATAAAATAAGAATTGAACGAGCAGTAGACACAATTAAACCTCAAACTAACTATGTCCTCCGAGTTGAAACATGTTTATGAATAGATGCTGAAGAAGATATGCACTCGAACCACTATCGAAGTGATTAAGTCAAATCTTAGACACGCAATCTACAATCATGATTCGCATCGACTTCCTAGGTACTGGAAATGCTTTTACACCTCTTGGTAGACTTCATGCTTTAGCACTTATTGATAATAAAATTTTAATCGACACTCCTCCTACTTTAATCACACAATTACGTAGAAAAGGAATTAATACTTCCGCCATAGAACATTTATTATTCACTCATTGGCATGCAGATCATACTTTTGGATTTCCATTCTTTCTGCTTGAAAGGAAGTATATTTCAGATCCAAAACAGAAAAAAAAACTGAATATATATCTTAGGCCCGGGGGTAAGAAAATCTTGTCAGATTTATGTAATATGGGATTCCCAGGTAGTCTAGAAGATATGGAAAAAACTTCTAATTGGTTTGAAGAAGAAAAAATAAGTTTGCCAAAAACCAACTGGGAATTTGAGAGATTTGCTGTACTCCATACTCCTGAAACAGATCCTCATGGGTATGAATTGACACACAATAGTGGATTGGTGATATTACATTGTGGTGATTCAGGGCCATGTGAGGAGATAGAGAAAAGGGCCGAAAAGTCAGATATCGTCATTCTTGAGATGGGGATGCCAGATATAGGTGATTTCCCGTATCATTATACTCCAAGTGACGTAAGGCGTTTTTCTAAAAAATTTCCAAACACCTTAATCTTAGTAACGCACAACTTTTCCAATTCTAGTGAATCCAATGAAGGTTTTTCAATACCCGATCTGCCTGAGAGAGTACACCAATTAGAAGACGGAGATGTACTAGAAATTTCTCCTCAAAAAAACTTTAAAATAACTAGCCATAATAAATAATTTTTCATTTCTTTTTGTTCTATTTTCTCTTACATAATCTAAATCTTTTTTTCAAGTTCTAAGACATGCTTATTATCTTTGACTTACTCGCTAGGAGACATGTGCTAGTGCGCTATTAACATGTAAGTTAAATAAGTGCATCAGTATCTGTTTTTAGGACGTTGTGTGAAATATGGACGGGAATATTTTTGAGAAAATTCTTGGCCAAGAAAGTCTATTCATGAACAGAAAAATCTTTGATCATGGCTTTGAACCATCAAGACTTCCTCATAGGGAAAATGAAATTAATTCATTAGTAAAGAACCTTGTAGACGCATTACATGGCCACATACCTTCAAATATGCTTCTTTATGGAGTTCCTGGAGCCGGCAAGACTGTTGTTACTAGATATGTTCTTCGGCAATTAAGAGAAAAGGGAAACGAACTAGAGCAACATGTCCATGCTTATGAGATAAATTGTAGAAGTATCGACACTAAGTATAGGGTCGTTCAGTATATTGCATCTGAACTACAAGAACGGGGGGATGTAACAGTTCCTTTTACTGGCTGGCCAACAGATCGTGTATTGGAAACCTTAGTTAGTAGAATGGATAGGATTGGAGGAGTACATATCATCGTACTTGATGAGATTGACAATTTAGTATCTAGGGCAGGAGATGGCTTACTTTACAATTTAACCAACCTAAATACTCGATTATCAAATTCACGATGCTGCATAATAGGAATAAGTAATGATTTGAATTTTACTCAACAACTAGATCCTAGGGTGATATCCAGACTTAGTCAAGAAGACATAGTATTCCATCCTTATGGAGCCTCAGAAATAGAAAATATCTTGTCAAAAAGAGTAGAAGATGGATTAAAAAAAGGAATTTTGAAAGATGGTGTAGTTAGTCTATGTGCGGCTTTAGCAGCCCAAGAACACGGAGATGCTAGAAGGGCATTAGATTTATTGCGGATATCTGTTCAAAAAGCAGAGCAAAATTCAGAAGAGAAAGTAGAAACTACACATGTTAAAATAGCACAAAGCCAATTAGAATATGATCAAGTAACTCCAGTCCTCAAAACTCTTCCTCTACATCAAAAATTAGTTCTACTATCTATATGCCTCAATGAAGAGAATGGTTTGAAAAATATCTCTACAGGAGATGTTTATAGGACATATGCAGATGCCTGCATTTTAATCCATGTTGAGCCTCTAACTACTCGACGAGTCTCTTCTCTTCTAAATGAGCTAGATACATTAGGGCTCATAATCGCTAGAAATGTAAGTAAAGGGAGAGGAGGTAGAAGTAAACAAGTTAATTCTGCTACACCTAAAGCAATAGACTGTATTTCTTTGATGAGTGAGAATGAACCATTAATAGCAGAAGCAGCCCTTGGCAAGTATAAACTACAATCAAAACTATAGTCGTCCATTACTCCTCGATAATCATTATACGAAAAGGGCAATTCGCGGTAATTAATGAGTGACGATGCGGTAGAATGGAAAACCTCTCTGATTAGGCCAAGTATGACTCTTTCACGGATTTTACTAATTCTGGGAGTATGGGCATTAATTTTGAATATAGTAAATCTGACAATTGGCGCCTATTCAGGAAGGAAGGCATTATGGTCAGGCTTCTTCTTCTCTGGAGATTCAAACACTACGTCTTCGAACTTAGTCATGGGTGATGTATTTTTCTTACTAATCGCATTAACCCTTTGCTTTTTGGGCCTAAAAGGTATTCGCAATGCAATAGGTGAAGGTAATAATTTATTGGAATCAATATTGTCCGATTTATCTCTTTTTGGTAGTAACTTGTTTTCATCAGAAAACGGTCTTCTACGTTCTTTAGGTTCTTGGTTAATGGTAATTGGATTTATTTTCTATATTTGTTGGAGTATTTTTAATGAAACTTGGTTAGACCCAGGCGTCTACTCAGTAATGATAACTTTGATATCCTTCGGATACGGAATGTTACTATTTTCTGATTCTGAATAATGATATTCATAAAGTATCAAAACTAGATAATATTTCTTTACATCTTTTTTTGGTTTCTTCTTCAGTTATCCTAACTACAAGCCCCCTTCCTGGCTGACCATAAACCAATACTGTTCCAAGTGGAGCAACTAAATGAATTATTAAAGGCGCCAAATCTTCCTCTCCTTCTACATTTATGATACAAGTTGATTTGTCAACTAACCATTTTTCCAATGACAATTTACAAACTTCAAATAATGACTTAGTCAATCTACCTGCAGGATTAACGCATGTTAAATAATTATCATACTTTTTATAATCAATATTCTTTGCTTGCACCCATTCCTCTCTTTTTGTTTTGCCATCAATTAGGGCAACATCTGCGCAATTATCTAATTCTTGTAATGTCAAAGTCGTTACATCACCAACAGCAATTAATGGAACCTCGTTGTTTAGATATTTTTCCATAACAATTTTCATAGCGTACTCATAATCTTCATCTTTACCTTCTATTAATTCGCCAAATGGTTGTTTGAGCATTTTCTCTGCATGTTTTGTCATTACTAAATCTGTCGCTACTACATCTTTACTTATGGGATTGAAATACGGATATATCCAAGAATTACCCAACCTATCAATTTCCCCATTTCTTATTCTAGTACTTGATATTGGTTTTCCGTCCCAAGCATTTTCATGGCCAACTTCAATAATTTCTAATTCATCTAAAATTTTACTCTTTCTCATTTTATTTATCTCAACACATATGCCTACCGTTTCGGGAGTACAGATGATTGCAGATGCGTTGGGATGATTGGGGGCAGGGCCATATTTATCTTCCAATAATCCAAATTCAACCTTACTTAGACTATCTTCATCCAAATTACTAATTATGTCATTTTTCCGATCTTGCCAATTCATCGTCAATATATTATTTTTCTTAGCTATTTCATCAGATATAACCCAAATCTCAATTTTATTGCACTTTTCTAATGCTATTCTTATTAATTTCCTATGCCCTGCATGAAACCTGTCAAAAGTCCCTCCTATAAGGCCCAAATTATACATTTTAATCACTATGGATATTTCACTCAAATATTGATGTGCCCCGAGGTGTAACGGCTACCTTCACAGTATTACTCTGGCGCCTGACCCACCCCGGGACGTCTGTCGGACTGTGTGGTAGTCCCTTGATTCATTCCTTTCAGTCCTCAGGGGA
>PCAI01000051.1 GCA_002731195.1 Methanobacteriota archaeon
ACTTCTATCCAACCATCAAGTTCTCTCGTCATGTGAATGGCGAGGGGACTTGGTCTACGGAGCTTACCTACGATCTTGCCATATATTGGAATAAATGGAAATGGCGACCACTCTTTTACTTCTCCAGAGGTTAAATCATATCTAGTTTGATGAAGCGGGCATGTTACACAACCGTCTTTGATTTTGCCGCCGTAGGGCAATGGCCAAGCCATATGCCTGCACAAAGCGTCTGTAGCTCTAATACCTTGATCATCTCTTAGTATCATTATGCTACGAAGTCCTATGTTTTTCATCTTTTTTTTACCTTCTTTGAGTTTTATTGACTTCATTACACGGTGCCATACCTCATCTTCCAACGGCATTCTCATAAACTAATCAAGAATATTTCCATTATAAATATCTTTCATTTCTCATATTTGAGATATTTATAATTAAGGCACACATTGAAGATGTATATGCATAGCGAATAGCATGGAGCAACCTCTAACTCTAACGGATATTGAGAGAGGTCAAGAATCCTGTATTCTCAGATTCAGCGATGGAGAATCTTTTCGAGTAGGATATCTTGCTATACGTACTAGATGTCAATGCGCAAAGTGTAAACCAAGACAAGAAAATGAGCAAAGAAGGATAGAATTTCACGAAGAAATATCTAGATTGGTTTTAGAAAAACCCATGGTCGAGCCAGTAGGACATTATGGCATAACTATGATTTGGCCAAGCGGATGCAGTAGTGGAATACACTCATTTTCCCATCTCAGGAATATTTCTGAGGATTCAGGAACTAAAATTTAATCTTACGAAGAAGTAAAATGTAGAAGACTCTGCCAAGGGACATCGAAGAATAGGTTAGCACCGTTCTCGATAGGTGATTTAATGTCTAAAATAGATTCAAAGGATTTCGAAAAAGATGAAGATGCTTGGCATCAATTCTCTAATGCTGGTTATTCTTCAGCTTCAGTTGATTTTGATGACAAAGAAATTAGTGATCAAGAGAATACTGAAGAAGAATGGTTTGATGGTGATGATTTCGAATTTGAAGGCAAAACAATAGATTGGAATTCACCACCTTGCCCTACTCCATTAGGAATAGCCCATATGATAAAAATTAGCACATGTAATCATTGTCTTAAACGAGTTTCTGGTAAAAAGAATATGTCTGGTGAAGAAATAAGAAATGAAGCATATACTAGAGATGATTCTTTAGAATCCTCTTTTAATAAAGAATTATGTCCACTTTGCGAGAATCTATTTGATGATATTGAGAATATCGTCGAGAGAATAATTGAGAAAATAGATAATCTAGAGTATACTACAATTCAGATAGGTATTCATTTACCTAAAGATTTAATCCAAGAGTCACATGAAATAACTTCTAGACATGGGGCCTCTCAATCTATGCCTCTAAAAACCTCAATGGTTTTAGCAATTCAAAATACAATAAATAGTAAGTTGGGTACAGATATCAATTTTGTAAAAGATAGGCCAGATATTATGATTCTTGTCGATGGATTGACACTTAGAGTAGATGTTGATGTTAGGCCAATTTATTTTTATGGAAGGTATAGGAAGTTAAGCCGAGAAATACCTCAAACACGTTGGCCTTGTAGAGCATGTAAAGGCCGAAATAATGGCTGCGAATCATGTGAAGGATCAGGACTTCAGTATATTGATTCAGTACAAGATTTAGTGGGAGAACCACTCCGCCTCGCCTTAGATGCCAAAGATACTAGTTTTCATGGCATGGGTAGAGAAGATATAGATGTACGAATGTTAGGTACAGGACGCCCCTTTATCATAGAAATAAAGAAGCCTATGAGTAGATTACCAGATATGTCGGATATTGTTAAAGAAATAAATAAAAATGCTGATGGTAAGGTGGAAATAGATGATTTAAAGAAAACCGAAAGGCCGTTAATAGCCAAGATTAAAAATTCTCGATCTGACAAATCATATACAATAAGATTCAAGCTATCTGAGGAAATAGAAGAAGAGACTATTTTGAAATCTATTTCGGATTTATCTGGTACAACATTAAACCAAGAAACGCCCCGAAGAGTTTCCCATAGGAGAGCTGATAAAATAAGAAAGAGAAAAATAATCGATATCAATAATATCATAGTTGATGGTAACGAAATTCAATTTAATATTCGCGCAGAAGCAGGAACTTATATCAAAGAATTAGTACATTCAGACGAAGGTCGAACTAATCCTTCTGTCTCAGGAAACCTTGGTGTTGATTGTGAAATTTTGTGGCTTGATGTTGATCAAATACATGATGATGATGAAAATAAGGATAATTAAGGCGTTTTCACATCCGAGTCCTTAATAATACGCGGCAGGTCGCCCGCTTCCACGACCTTGGTCGTTTGGTGATATTATGGTTACTCGCACACATGGTTTACGTCAAGGCACTCGTAGTATACTAAGAAAGAACAAGAGAGACAAAGGCCGTATTTTTATCAATCGTATCATGCACCCTTATCAAGAAGGAGATAAAGTTGCTATTGTCTTAGATGGTGCTCAACAAGGAGGTATGCCACATCGTAGATTCCAAGGAAAAACGGGAATTATTACTGGCATTCAAGGTAGAGCATATATCGTTAGTGTGAAAGATGGCAATATGAAAAAAACTGTTGTTGCCAGGCCAGAACACCTAAGACCAATTGAGGGATAATTATGTCAGAAGAAGAATTTGTTGATGTTGCCACAGTGAGAGATTTACTTTTAGATGCACAAAAAAGGCGTGGAGAACTGTCTTATGAACAAACAATGGCTTTACAGCATGCTGAATGGGCTGCTAGTGTACAAGGCCACCCTACTGGAAGTTTAAAGACAGAATCAAAAACATTCAAAGCACTTTACGAAGAATTAATGAAAAATGAAAAATTAGTGCAATATCCTGAGATATCTGCAAAGATTGCAGAATTATGCCCTATGTCTGTTGCAGATATTAGAGTGGTAATTGCAAGTAAAAGAATAGCAATGGATACTTCAGAAATTGAGGCCTTAATCGATACGATAAAACAACATGTATTGTAAATCATGTATTATTTAATAATTAATGCTCATATTCATGAGGCAGAACCCTTCAGAGAGGTATGATAGATATGCTACCTAGGAAACAATCCGACCCCGGAGAGGATGTTTTCCATTCAGAAAAAAGTATTACAATATTGGATATTTTAGAAAAAAGACCTTTCGGAAATGAAGTAGAGGCTCTCACTTCTCCTTCATTATATTTAGTAAAAGCTAGACTTAATGATGATACAATATCAAGTGGCGAAATAATTGTTTTACCTTCTGAAAAAATCGGACCGTTGTCTGAGATTCGTTACAAAGATATCTCATCAACTACTCAATCGGAACTAGTAGAAGCAATTATGAATGAAATACGTAATACTCCAGATAATCACTTAAGTTTCTACAATAGAGCTAATAATATATCATTAAAAGTACACTCATTCCAACTATTGCCATCTATTGGGAAATCTAAGGCACAACAGATGGTACAGTCCAGGGGAATGATAGGATGGGAAAATTTTGACGATATAGATGAAAAATGTTCAATTGACTCTGTCAAACTTCTTGCAGAAAGATATGTTATTGAAATGGAAGACTCCATACAAGTCCCTCGTTTACTTGATTTGCTACTTCGAACCGGCGTATGATTTATGACACTCTTCAATGATCTAGATGCTCGCCTTCTTGTTGATCTGTTACGTGATCGAATGAGGCCTCAGAAGTCACTAGGTCAGCATTTTTTGGTTGATGAACAAGTCATTTTAAGATCCATACAAATATCTTCAGAATTCAAAAAACCATTGAACCACCACTCTCATGTATTGGAAATAGGGCCTGGACCTGGATCATTAACTCTCGAAATATTGCGCTCTGATGCCAAATTAACTGCCTTGGAGATAGATAATGAATCAGTTTCCCATCTAAAAAGAGTCTTCCCAGATTTAGGTGAGAGATTCACATTGAATGAGCAAGATGCATTAATTGGAAATTGGCCAAATGATATTAGTCATATCATTTCTAATCTTCCTTATCAAATTTCTAGCCCAGTATTAGAAAAAATTCAAAATCATCATCTTATCAACCCTATGTCGATTATTATATTACTTGTACAGGATGAATTTGCTGAACGAATGGCAATGAAAAGAGGTTATGATACACGTGGTCCATTAGGCATGTCTCTATGGCTTGATTTCGATGTTTATTTAGATAGAAAAATACCTTCTAATTGTTTTAGCCCTGCACCAAAGGTCAATTCAAGATTGGTAATATTAATCCCAACAAAAAGAAAAGAATTATCAAATATCAATAGAAAATTATTCAGAATAATAACAAAACACTGTTTTTCAAATCGAAGAAGGAAAATACGTACTTCACTTTCTAGATCTCCAAAGAGACTGAATAGGGTAAAAGGATGGCATAAAGAAAAATGGATTAATGCTATATCAAATATTTCCAATAAAACAATTGAGGGTATGCCTGATGAATGGTTAGATCTTCGTCCCGAAGATCTTGAGCCTAACCATTGGGCTATTTTAACCAATACAATATCTTCAAATTAGCGCTTTTTTAGACTCATTCTTACCACGACTTGATAGATGAACCCATGGTGCGGAGGGTGCGGCGAACCACTTGTTGGTCGTCAAAAGTGAGGGGTTGGCATGGCAAAAAAAGATACTTATCTAGCATTATTGCGTCGTGGAATCGATGAAAACACTGCGCAAATACTCTCAGATGGGGGAATTAAAGTTGGCGATCTAAAAGATCTAGATGTTGAGACTTTAATTAATAATTACGGGTTAAAGGAAGAAATTGCAAAATCCGTCCTCGATGCAGTTATTTCTGGTCCTCGTTCTCAAAGCAAACAACGATATTTGGCGGATGTATTATCTGACGGTACTAAAAAAGTTGACAAAATTGATGAAAAACGTTTCAAACGTCAACTTCATGATATACATGGCGAGTTATTAGAAAAGAAAGAGCAATTAAGACTCGCTCGCGTAGAATCATTCAGGAATAAAAAATTAGTAATGAACAGACTTGGTAAGACCATAGAACTTATCGTCAAACTAGAAAATACATTGGATGATGAATCAAAGGTAGAACAGCAATCCAAACTCAGAGATCAGCTAGAAACAAGAGGATTGGAAGCTGCTAGAGACCATGAAATGCTAGAATTATCGGGCACTCCTCAAGATATAGTTGACTTTAGGAGAAAAATCGCTCCAATACTTTGCCTTCATGCATGCCCTCATTGTGGTGATGAAATGGATCCAAGGGGAAGTAGTATCCTAGATGATATGACTGATTTTAGATTTATATGTTGGGATTGTGAAGAAGAATTCCTCTCTCCTATGGCTCAATCAGTTGAAGATAGACTAAGTAACGGGTCTAGGATAAAATTAGACCCAAATATCAAACCAAGACTGACTGTAATGAAACCACCAGCTAAAAAACACTCATCCAACATTGAAGATTTGATAGCTAGAGACGTAAAGAAAACTGGAGCATCAGCTAAGCAATTAGAAAAAGCAATCGAAGAAAGTACTCTGTCAGGAACATTGATCAGTATAGATGAGTGGATAGATCAAACCATTTCTGCAAAAGGATATATTCAGGCACAGGAGCATAGAGAAGAATTCATTATTGCAACTGGAGCAGGTGCAACTAAATTCAATAAGTGGATGAAAAAGGCCGGTTTATACTTCAATAAACAAACTGGGAGATGGACACGATGGGAAGATCGTTGAGGCTCATCCATGCAAGAAAAAAATAATACTATACGATTTTTTAGAGGTAATTTACCATTAGGAATCATCAAAAGAGAACCCAATCTTACTATCGTAGAGATGGCTATTAATATTGGAGTAGATATTCCTACAAATTGCACTTCTGGAACATGTGGAACTTGTCTAGTCAGGCTAAAGAAAGGTCAAATCAAATATCCCGATGAATTGCCTCCGGGTCTTGATGATTATTTGGTAGAAGAAAAAGGATTCTTGTCTTGTTGTATGATTCCAGAGGGTGCTTGTGAAATAGATGTAATACCTCCACTATAATGGGAGTTACAATATGTCTACTTGGACAGAGCCGATTTTTATCAAAAATTTACTCATCTGCCTATTTGGGCTTTCAATTTCATTTTGGTGGCTTTATAAAAAAATTAAATCTAAATTAAAAGAAGTTGAAGAAAGACAAAATGATATTGGAAAAGAAGTATAATTATTCATTTATGGCTGCTGTCCATCTCTCTGATTGAGGTACTCCTATTATTTCTATATGACAAGCCAAGATATTTTTATGCGCATTAACTTCATTCCTGAGATCAATTAAACCGTCTAAACAACAGGGGCAATGAGGATGGGGCGGGCAAATCCACAAATCTATGTTACCTGCATCACTTACTTCCACACCTTTCAAAATAGACTTATCAGTAATTAACTTCCCATGTGATTCTTTTCTATTTCTGAGAATTTTTGCCAATCCCTTTTGTGCAATCTTCTTCGCTTTAGTCATATCTTCACCACTCAGTTATCGCTGGAAATTTACTTCCCATAGTTAGACAATCCATCCCGTCCTTAGTCCTAGTCCATGTATCTTCTATTCCTATAGCTCCATCTTTATGGATTACTTTTGGTTCAATTGCCATAGTTCCTCCAATTTCAAGAGGCCTGTCGAAACCTTTTGCTACTACTGGAGTCTCATCCAACTCTAAGCCTACTGAATGGCCAAGAAATTTTGCTTGTTCCGGCTTCATACCCATCAGATTATCTGAATGCCCCATCTCACTAGCCATCAAATAACCAATTTCCCAGGCCTTAGAACAATATTCTCCATCGCCGAGGCTTTTTACTACAGCTTTACTAATTTCTTCCATGTCTTCTAATCTTTGTGCCCACTCATCAGATAATCTACCACTGCTAAAAATTCTAGTACAATCTGATACATATCCTCTATGTAAGTGAACAATATCTACCAACACTGGCTCATTTTTTCTAACTCTAGCAAATCCTGCCCCTAATGCAGATATTGGGCTTGTACCGAGGCCACCAATTGCCGAATCAAAGTATGAGGGAACTGCACCTGATTTTCCTGTGGCTATTACAACCCTATCGCAATCCATTGGCCATTTCCTCATTCTAATTCTTCCTCCAAAACCAGCAGACCTACTTATTTCATCCGCGATTGCAGCTATTCTTATTTCAGTATCTCCTTCGCCACATCGTTCTTTTATCGCCTCAAACATTTTTTGATTTATTTTACCACTTTCTTTGTGCATGGTTATTTCCCAATCTGATTTTATTTCTCTTAAATTATAAATCAAATTTGTACAGTCTTTAGTTTCTCCAGATAGATTACCAAATTTAGTATTAATAAAATTCCATCTTTCATATGGTATTTTGGATAATAACAGACTGGGACGTTTACTACATCCTAATTTTCTTAAATAATCTTCTAACTCATTCATTCTTGGATGCTTTTCTATTACATGAGGGGCATCATTTTCTCCAGCTTCAAATCTAGCTCTTTCTACAGATTGCCTTACCCAATGTCGATTTTCTATTCCAGAATCTTTAGCACCTATTAACATAACAGAATTCTGTCTACCACCAGTCAACCAGTATAATTCAACAGGATCATCAATCCATGCCGATTCAATACCTTCCGCAGATAGTCTTGAAGAAAATAATTTTTGCCTGTATTCAAGTTCTGAAACTGGTACTCTCCAGTCTTCATTTTCAGGCCCCGTCAGACGTGCCACGTCCCAATTCATAATCATTCTTAATTATCCTAAGCAAAAAGCATTTTTGTTTATTTGAGCATACTTCTCTTCCACAACGGCCAAATGTAAGACTCAAGTGGCGACATATGTGCAAGGCGTTCTTTCGCTGGATGCCTATGACTTAGAAGGACAAACCGTCTTGTACAGAGTGGATGTTAATTCGCCTCTTAATCCGATCGATAAAACACTTCTAGACGACTCCAGATTAAGGACATTAAAACCAACTTTACAATTACTTTCAAAGTCCAAAGTAGTTATTCTAGCACATCAGTCTAGACCAGGTAAGGATGATTTCTCAGATATGTCTCAGCATAGTGCTAGATTGTCTCAAATCATTAATCGCGATATAATGTTCATTAAAGATATCTGTAGCGACTCAACTATTGATAAGATTAGAGATATGAAAAACGGGGATATCTTATTTTTAGACAATATGCGTATTCATAGTGAAGAATATAGTAAGAAATATGAGAATTGGCAGAATACTGAAGAATCTGAAATTGTGACTAAACTTTCATCCGTAGCCGATCTTTACGTTACAGATGCATTTGCTGCTGCACACCGCAAATCTCCAACACTTACAGGTTTTACAACTAAATTACCATGCATCCCGGGTAACTTGATGATGTCGGAACTATCTAATCTAAGGACTGCAATAGATAATCCTCCTCGCCCTTATTTGGCTATTCTTGGTGGTGCAAAAGCAGACGACTCCCTTAGAGTAGCCCTCAATCTAATACAGAAAAATATTATTGATAAAATTGCATTCGTTGGGGTAGTTGGAAATTTGATGATTTGGGCAAATGGATATGATATAGGAAATAGAAATAAAGATTTCATCACCAATTTAATTGGAGATGCGTTTGATGAAACATGGGTTATGGCACAAAAATTAGTAAAACAATATCCTGATTTATTGATATTGCCTACAGATATAGCTGTTGAAATTAATGAAGAAAGAATTCCAATGCAGTTAGATGAGTTACCTACAGAATATCCAATTTATGATGTTGGCCTCCAATCCTTGATGAATCTTAGACCTATTATCCTAAATTCTAAGTGTATATTATGGAATGGACCTGCTTCATTTTTTGAAAAGCCAGGGTTCGCTTTCGGGACTATTGAAATCCTCAATATGTGTATTGAAACAGAGGCATTAACGATAATTGGTGGAGGCCATACCAGTGCTCTAGTAAGTAGTAGGGGAGTAGTCGACAAAGTAACACACAATAGTACAGGAGGTGGATCTACAATGTGCTTATTATCAGGTGAAAATATGCCTGTCATAGAATCTCTAATCAAATCTGCTACTATATTTTCTGATAATAGTTAACCAGTTTAGATGTGTCGTATTATTTTAAGACGCACCACCCTTCTCACTTAACATGGAAGAAGCCAGTCCAAGCCCATTCGATGAACCCCCCGTAACTGAATTAATTACTACTGAATTATCAGGTTCACCTAGCCCCGTTTCTGGTTTTGTTACTCCAGAAGTCCAAGGAAGACAAAAAAGTCCAATGCCACAGGTATTTGGTATATTGGCAGTAATAATTTCTGTATTAGGCGTCTTAATGAGTTTACTAGGGCTCCTAGCCATTCCTACTGAGTTAGATTTAGCTGAAAGAATGGAGCAAAATACTACTCTTTTCATTGTCTGGGCGTATCTTGAGCCAATAATTGGAATAATCGTTTCTGTTATTTTTGGTTATGCTGGTGTGGAACTCTACAATTACAAAAAGAGAGCGATATTTATTGGAT
>PCAI01000035.1 GCA_002731195.1 Methanobacteriota archaeon
AGTTGCCAGTGGGTCACACCGAGGGCATCTCGATGAAAAATTTGCACAAACTTTAGGTGATTATGATTTAGTAAGAATGGGGTCCTCTCTTAAGGCATGTATTGTAGCAGAAGGAAATGCAGACCTTTATCCAAGATTTGGACCTACTTCTTGCTGGGATATTGCTGCAGCACATGCTGTTGTATTAAGTGCGGGCGGATTAGTTTTGAACCCACAAGGAAATACATTAAATTATGACATTATTGAGAACATCTTAAATCCATATTTTTTGGTTGCAGCAGATAATAGATGGACAAAGGATTGGATTTATCAAAACAATATTAATTGAACATATTCCCCGTTGGTGTGAAATACACAATAACACACGCGAAACCAATGACGCACCTCGAGGCTTTGGAAGCAGAAGCTATCCACATCATGCGAGAAGTAGTAGCAGAGGCAGAAAATCCAGTTATGCTTTACTCAATAGGTAAAGACTCCTCAGTAATGTTACACCTCGCTATGAAAGCCTTCCATCCAGCGAAACCTCCATTTCCAATAATGCATATAGATACAACATGGAAATTTTCTGAAATGATTGATTTTAGAGATAAAACCGCTGAAAAATTAGGGTTAGATTTAATTGTTCATATAAATAAACAAGGCCAAGAGATGAATATTAACCCATTTATACACGGCTCCTCTAAACATACAGATATTATGAAAACAGAAGGATTGAAACAAGCAATAGACAAATATCAATTTGATGTTGCATTTGGTGGCGCTAGACGAGATGAAGAAAAATCAAGGGCAAAGGAAAGAATTTTTTCTTTTAGATCCGCTCAGCATAGATGGGATCCCAAAAAACAACGACCAGAATTATGGAATATCTACAATTCTTTCAAAAATAAAGGAGAAACAATAAGAGTTTTTCCACTATCTAATTGGACAGAATTAGATATTTGGCAATATATACATCTTGAAAAAATACCAATAGTCCCTCTCTATTTTTCGGAAGAAAGACCTGTGGTAGAAAGAGATGGTGCATTAATACTTGTAGATGATGATAGACTACCTCTTCAAGATGGTGAAAAACCGATGATGAAGAGTGTTAGATTCCGGACACTTGGATGCTATCCTCTTTCTGGCGCAATTGAATCAACGGCAGACACTTTACCTGAAATAATACAAGAAATGTTACTAACTACTACATCAGAACGCCAAGGACGTACTATTGATTTTGATAGCAAATCATCTATGGAAAAGAAAAAACAGGAAGGATATTTCTAATGGCTCACATTGATGATTTGATCGCAGAGGATATTAATCTATATCTTAAGAAACACGAAGAGAAAGAAATCCTCAGATTCATTACATGTGGTTCGGTAGATGATGGCAAATCTACATTAATAGGTCGTATGTTGTACGAATCTCATATGTTATTTGATGATCATTTAGCAGCTTTAGAACAAGATTCTAGAAATATTGGGACACAAGAGAAAGGAATAGATTTTGCATTATTGGTGGATGGATTATCAGCAGAAAGAGAACAAGGAATAACTATCGATGTTGCTTACAGGTTTTTTTCAACAGATAGACGAAAATATATTGTTGCTGATACGCCCGGTCATGAAGAATATACACGTAATATGGCAACTGGATCATCAACAGCAGATGTTGCTATAATCCTAGTTGATGCTAGAAATGGAATTATGACACAAACACGCCGCCATTCTTTCATTGTTTCTATGTTGGGTGTTAAAAAAATAATATTGGCAATTAATAAGTTAGATTTGGTAAATTACTCAAAAGAAATATATGATAAAATAGTGCAAGATTATACTATATTTGCAGAAAATGCATTAGAAATAGAAGAAATAACCTCAATACCTATTTCTGCATTATTGGGCGATAATATAATATCAAAGAGTGATAATACAAAGTGGTACAATGGCCCAACTATTATGGATTATTTAGAAACTGTTGAAATTATAGGAGATAATAATTCAAATCCATTTAGGATGCCAGTCCAATGGGTGAATAGGCCAAATTTAGATTTTAGAGGATATTGTGGGATGATTGCCAGTGGAAAAATAAAACCCGGAGATGAAATAAGGGTTTTACCCGGAGGACAACAATCCACAATCAAATCCATTTTTTTTAATAATAACGAATTAAAAATAGCAACTTCTGGCAAGTCAGTAACGATAACTCTGAGTGATGAAATAGATGTTTCAAGGGGAAATGTCATTGTTTCTGCAAAAGATCCAGGTGGAGAAGCAAATCAATTCCAAGCACATATTTTGTGGTTAAGTGATGATGCAATGATACCAGGAAGGCAATACATATTCAAATCAAATACACAAACTTCATTATTAAATTTAGGGAGATTGAAATACCAAATAAATGTAAATACATTAAATCAAACTCCAGCCAAAGAGTTGGGATTAAATCAAATTGCGGTTTGTAATATTTCCTTAGATAAAAGAATAGCATTCGACCCATACAAGGAAAACAAAACGACTGGAGGTTTCATAATTATTGACAAAATAACAAATCATACTGTTGGCATGGGCCTCATTGACTTTGCTCTAAGGCGTTCAGATAATATTCATTGGCAAAGTATGGATATAACAAAAGAACAACGGGCAATACAAAAATCTCAATCACCAAAAATAATTTGGTTTACAGGCCTTTCCGGTTCAGGAAAATCGTCTATAGCAAATATTTTGGAGAAAAAACTACATTCTATGGGTCACCACACTATCATTTTAGATGGAGACAACATAAGACATGGATTAAATAAAGATCTTGGGTTTACTGAAGCAGATAGAGTTGAGAATATACGTAGAGTGGGAGAAGTAGCCAAATTGATGGTAGAAAGTGGTTTGATTTGCATAACAGCATTCATATCTCCCTTTGAATCAGAAAGAAGAATGATACGCTCCCTAGTTTCAGAAGAAGAATTTATTGAAATATATGTGGATACTCCTTTGGAAATTTGCGAAAAAAGGGATGTAAAAGGCCTTTATGCTAAGGCCAGATCGGGACAATTACCAAATTTTACAGGAATTTCTAGCCCATTTGAAGCACCTCAAAACCCTGAAATAAGAATAGATACAACAAAGGTTTCGACAGAATCAGCTGCAGATACCGTTATCGATTTTCTTACAAAAAATCAATTAACATAGTTTTTTTGCTTTTATTTGCGACGGATTCATGACAGTCACTAACTCCGCTTAACTCGATGACCACTACGGACAAGGCGGAATTACAAAAAATTGCGCAACAAGTCGAAATAAGTAGAGAGCGTTTACAAGCAATGGAGCAGCAAATTAGTCGACTAGAAGAAGTAAAATCAGAACAAAATCAAGCTTTACAATCTCTTGAAATGATCCCATTAGAAGGTGCAAAAGACATCATGATTCCTTTAGGTTCAGGAGTTCAAATATTAGCGAATATACCAAAAAATGCTGGCGCAGTTATCGATATTGGTAGTAGAGTGCAAGCAGAAAAAACTAGAGAAGAAGTCGTAATGATTTTACAGAAGAGGAATGACGAATTAAACGGAATAATAGATAAATTAAAATCTGAATTTAATGTTTTAGAGCAATATATCGTATCGTTAGCACACCAATTTACCACAGGAGTAGAAAACATTCAAGAAGATAAACAAAAAACTAAACAAGATGATATTCAAGAAGATAAAGAAAAAATCAGAACTCCTAGAAAAAGAAGGAAAAGAGGGACCGAACTAACACTCGATGACTGAGGAATTTTTTATGGGGTTATTTGACAGATTTAAAAAAAGAGTTAAACAACCCACAACTGAAGAAGAAATTACAGTAGATGAAAACTCCGAAGAAGCCGCTTTAGCAATCGCTGAAAGAGAAAAAAACCTTCTGAAAATTAATAATGATATACAGAAAAATGAAGAAAACCAAGATATCTTCGAAATCAAAGAAGAATGGGATAATTTAGAAAATGAAACACTTCAAAACCCATTTTTATCTAGTAAATCGTCAAAGGAAAGAAAAAAATTACAAAGAGATAAAAAAATCAAACAAACTCTTACATCAAATACAAAAAAGAAAATAAAGGATCCGATGCTTACTACTACTGGAAGAAAACTAATAAAATTAAATAGACCTATTTTCAATATTGATATTTCCCAAGAACAAGTCCAACGAGGGGGCCGTGTAATCAAAGGAGGCCCTGTCTTGGATGAAATTTTAGAAGAATTAGAAGAAGATCTATTATCAGCAGACATAGGACACACTTCTGTATTAGAATTAATCAATCTTTTACGTATCCAACTCATTGGAATTAGAATTAATAAAAAAATCGGTTTAGAGGAAATAATAGAAAGGATAGTTAAAAATGCTCTTCTTTCTCTTTTGGAAGTAGGATATTGGGATTTTGATAAAACAATTCAGAATTTTTTATCTAAAGAAACTCCTGTAATTATTATGATGGTTGGAGTAAATGGAACTGGAAAAACAACAACTACAGCCAAAATAACACATCGTTTAACAAATCTTGGTTATTCTGTTGTTTTAGCTGCTGCTGATACTTTTAGAGCAGGTGCGATAGACCAATTATCTTTACACGCAGAAAAATTAGGTGTTAGATGTATACAAAGTCAAAGAGGGGGAGACGCAGCAGCAGTTTCTAGAGATGCAATAGAAAGTGCGAAAGCTAAAGGTGAAGATATAGTGATTATTGATACAGCAGGAAGAATGCAAAACAAAACAAATCTTATGAACGAATTACAAAAAATACATAGAGTTACAGAACCGCATTTGGTTTTATTTGTTGCCGATGCATTGGCAGGAAACGATGCAGTAATGCAGGCCAAAGAATTCCAAAAAATATTGACATTTGACGGGGCAGTACTTTCAAAGTTAGATACCGATGCACGCGGAGGAGCAGCGCTTTCTATAGCCCATGCAACAGGTCGACCGATAGTATTAGCAGGGATTGGACAAGAATACCAAGATTTAGAATTATTTAATCCTAAATGGTTACTTGATTCTATCTTGAATTAGGATTTAATACCGTACTGTTCTTCAATAAAGCCTCCTGTGTCTACATCATAATGGCCGCTCAGGAACAGAAGACAGTTTTGATTGCGATTAGCAATTCAATAACATCTGGAAGAATAAGTACTATTATGAAAGAGAAAGGATGGATTTGTAAAAAAACATCTGATGGCGATGAAACAGTAGACCAGTATGTCAAAATAAAACCTGAAATTGTTTTTATTGGCTTGAATCTATCAACTATAAATGGCCATGTTGCAGCTTTGGAAATTAGAGAAATTGATCCAAATGCCAGAATTATATTTGTATCAAGTAAAACTCGCTTATCTAAAGTGCAAGATGCAGCATATTCTGCTGGTGCTGTTGGTATTTTGACAACACCATTAACCAAATCCCAACTGAATGAAAAATGGGATAAATTCTTTTTAGAAATCCCAGATGCCCCCGGATTAGCAGATTTAGATGAATTATACCCTGAAATAATTCATAAAAAGGAGGTCGAAATATCTCCGCCACCACTTCCCCTTCTCCCTCCTCTCTCCCAAAACCTCCCTCTGCCCAATATCCCTCTTGAAAAGAAAGGAAAGAGAAAATGGAAAAGAATAATTTTTACACTAATAACAATTTCATCTCTAACATTAATAATTTTTTATACCGAATTAATCGATTTATCTAATATTATCTAGTACCCTTTTATTATCATAATATTTCAAAAATCCTTTTTGATGCAGCTATTAATAATACAGCAGACAATAAATATCTTATGGAATTCTGTGGTGCATTTTCCGAACCATATTTAGAGCCAACAAAACCCCCTAATAAGACAGCCAATGCAAATGGAGTAATGTTGTCTAAAGCAACTAGGTGATTGGATATACTAGATCCTAAAATTCCTGCTACAGAGTTAAACCAAATAAAAACAGCAGAGGTGGCTGCAGCAGTTTTTGGTTTTGCCCATCCATTAATTATTAGTATGGGAGATAGGAGTATTCCTCCTCCAATCCCAACAAAACCACATATCAAACCTATTAACCCCCCAATTAATAATGCATGAGATAGTTTAGGAGTTGCCACACTGCTTTCAGTATCTCTTTTCTTACCCAATATTAATTTCCAAGCTGCAAAAATCAAAAATAAAGAGAGTAATAAATTATAACCACCATTGCTAATTTTTAAAGAGCTTGCAAAAAACGTAAACGGAATGCTTGTAACCAAAAAAGGCCAACTAAGCCCAAAATTATGGAAACCTTCCTTTTTATAATTCAAAAAAGCAATCCCAGCAACTATCAAATTCAAAAACCATGCGTATTGTTTTAACCATAAATCACCTTCATTGGCATAAATACTTAGCGATAGAATTGCCAAATATCCAGAAGCACCACCATGCCCGACAGAAGAGTACAGTAAGGACATTAAAAATAGACCAAATACAACTATCTCAAACTCTAACTGCATATTTATTGGCAAGGCAAGAGAACTTTAACAACTTCCTCCCCACATCAACATTATGGAAGGGGTAACGATAGAGGAAGCTATCCAAATATCTTGTAAAATACCTTTAAAGAAAAAAACAGAAATAGTTTCATTAGATGATTCAATAAATAGGATATTAGCATATGATATTGTTTCAAAGGTCAACGATCCACGTTTTGATAATTCATCTATGGATGGTTGGGCTGTAAAATCAGAAGATTGTAAAAATTATGGTAACAAATTAAAAATAATTGGAACTAATAAAACAGGTAATTACAAATCTAACACCATAAACTCTGGAGAAGCATGTAGAATAATGACTGGGGCGTCAATGCCTAATGGTGCAGATGCTATTGTAATAATAGAAGATACAACAATAGAAGAAAATATGGTCATAATCAATGGCCCTGCTAGAACTGAATATGTTCGTAAATGCGGTGAAAATATATCTAAAGGAGAGATCTCTCTAAAGGCAGGCACATTATTAAATTCTGCAGAAATATCTCTCTGTGCGACAACTGGGTACAGTGAATTAGAAGTAATACGAAAACCTAAAATCGCTATAATAAGCAATGGGGATGAATTAGTAAAACCAGGACATGCACTTCTTAATGGCCAAATATACGAATCAAATTCTTTTGGTTTAGCAGCATTAGTTAAAAAAATTGGATGTGAACCAATTAGATTAGGGATTGTACAAGACACAATTGAAGGATTAAGACAGGCACTAAATCAAGCCTCGAGGGAATGTGATGCTATACTAACTAGTGGCGGTGTGAGTATGGGCAAATGGGACCTAGTTCGAAAAATAATGGAAGAAGAGGGAGAAATTAAATTTTGGAAAATAAAAATGAGACCAGGAGGGCCACCATTATTTGGAAAATGGAAAAACATACCTTTGTTTGGATTGCCCGGAAACCCGGTCAGCAGTCATGTAGTTTTTACAATGATAGTTTTTCCATGGGTGGCTTATTCATTAGGTTTTAATGAAGAAAAAGGCCCTAGGCTAGCTGACAAAGTAAATGTAATATTAGAGAATCCTCTTAAAGGAGCACCAGATAAAGTATGTTTAAGAAGAATAAAAATTAGTAATAAAAATGGAACTTTAATGGCCACAACAAACACCCACCAAGGCAGCGGTAATATTCACAGTATGGTTATTCATAATGGATTATCTTTATTGCCACCAAACAAAGATGCTATATTGGGTGAAAAAATTGAAGCGTTATGGTTAAGATAAGACAATTACTGTTTCTATTTTACAACCATGAATTCAAGGGCTATAGTTGGCCCGGACAATTGTATTAGGGGTGAAATATGCCATCAAAGAAAAAGAATCCCAATCAAGAAGGTTGGATAGAAGTACGAGGTGCACGTACTCACAATTTGAAAGATATTGATGTAAATATTCCTAGAGGTAAATTTGTTGTTTTAACTGGTGTTTCAGGTTCAGGAAAATCTTCTCTTGCTTTTGATACATTATACGCAGAAGGACAAAGAAGATATGTTGAAAGTTTAAGCTCTTATGCACGACAATTTTTAGGCCAGATGAAAAAACCAGACTGCGACTCAATTGAAGGGCTATCTCCTGCAATAAGCATTGACCAAAAACAAGGTAGTCATAATCCTCGTTCCACAGTAGCAACTGTTACAGAAATGATGGATTACATGCGTCTATTATGGGCCAGAGTGGGGACGCCACACTGTCCAGATTGTGGGGATGAAGTTGCTAGAAGATCAATACAAGAAATAGTTGATGATGTAATGTGGCGCTTTGCAAATCATGCTTTGGCAATCTGGAGCCCTACAATACGTAATCGAAAGGGCACACATATTGATTTATTTAAGGCACTAGTAGAACAAGGATATTTGCAGGGCAAAGTAAACGGCCGAGAAGCAAATTTTGATAATCCACCAATTTTAGAAAAGAATCTAAGACATGATATTGATATTAGAATTGATAGATTAAAAATTTCTAGAGAAAATAGACAACGTCTAACAGAAGCAATTGATGCAGGATTACGTTTGGGTGGCGGTACAGTAGCAGTTCAAAGCATAAAAAAACCAACCAATAACAACTCTAATGAAAATCCAAAAAATCAAATCCAGGAAGGAGAAATTATAGCATATTCTGAAGAATTTGCATGTCCTGAACATGGAGCTTTCTTACCTGAAATGTCTCCTCGAGTATTTTCATTCAATAATCCCCTAGGTGCGTGCCCCGCATGCCAAGGACTAGGGGTGCAAAGGACATTTTCAGAAGAACTAATTATAGACAAAAACTCCACTGTAGAGGAAGGATGCATTATCCCTTTTCGACGTTCCATGATGTCTGGATGGTATAGGAAACAAATGATACAAACATGCAATCATTATGAAATACCAACCAATATTCCATTTCAAGATTTAGATGATGATTCATGCGATATTTTATTGAATGGTTCAGGCAGTACTTCGATAAATTTTGAATTTTCTTCTGACGGAGGATCATCATACAAAATGTCAAAACCATGGGAAGGCGTATATTCTAGACTAAATAGAACATATACAGATACCAGCTCTGATCGTACTAGATCAAGATTAACATCATATATGACTGATAAACCATGTTTGGATTGCAATGGCCAAAAATTAAATCCTGCTGTGAGCGGAGTTATTGTTGGTGGCGTTTCCTTACCAGAAATATCTGCATGTAGTGTTTTAGAAGCTTTAGCGGTGGTGCAAAAATGGCGTCAACATAATAATAAAAAAACTTGGGAAAAATTAGGAAGAGAAAAACCAGAATCAACCACAGTTCAAAAAACATCGATTTTAGATGAAAAATCAATTTTTATCGGTAATGATATCATCAAAGAGATAGAATCACGACTTCGATTTTTGGCATTGGTAGGCCTCGATTATTTAACATTAGACCGCCGCGCTAATACACTTTCTGGTGGTGAATCCCAAAGAATTAGACTCGCCACTCAAATTGGTACTAGACTTACTGGTGTGATGTATGTTTTAGATGAACCAAGTATAGGACTACACCCAAGAGACAATGGTCGTTTATTAGAAACGTTGAGGGAATTAACAGATTTAGGAAATACATTACTTGTTGTTGAACATGATGAGGCAACGATGAGACAAGCTGATTGGGTCGTTGACATAGGCCCTGGGGCAGGGAAAGAGGGCGGACAGATATTAGTAAGTGGTACAATAGAAGAATTATTAAAAAATAAAAAAAGTATTACTAGCGCTTACTTATCAGGCAAATCAATCATACCTCTTCCAAAAGATAGACATACACCCAAACCAAATTATTGGATCAATATTAAAGGAGCAAAACAAAACAATCTACAGAATATAGACGTTAATATTCCATTAGGATGCTTTGTTGTGTTTACTGGTGTTTCAGGGTCAGGAAAATCCTCTCTTGTTACATCTACTTTGGCCCCCGCACTTCTTAGGAAACTACACGGTTCTGATGATACACCAGGTAATCATGATAGTATTGAGGGATTAGAAAATATAGATAAAGCAATTGTGATTAACCAATCTCCCATTGGACGCACCCCACGCTCCAATCCTGCAACATATACAGGTTTATTCACTCCCATTAGAGATTTATTCTCTAAAACTAATACTTCAAAGGAGCGAGGTTATGGTCCAGGGCAATTTTCATTTAATGTTAAAGGAGGGAGATGTGAATCTTGTAAGGGAGCAGGTTCTTCTAAACTTGAAATGAATTTTTTACCAGATGTTTGGGTAACATGTGATATTTGTAAAGGAAGAAGATATACTCGAGAGACTTTGGAAGTTTTATGGAAAGGTAAGACAATACACGATATTTTGGTAATGAATGTAGATGAGGCATGCGATTTTTTCAAAAATCAAAAATCAATTTATCGGATTCTTTCTACTTTACAAGATGTAGGTTTGGGATACATAAGACTCGGACAACCTGCTACTACACTTTCAGGCGGGGAGGCACAAAGAGTAAAATTAGCGACAGAGTTACATAAAATACCTAGAAAACATACTTTGTATATACTAGATGAACCAACAACTGGATTAGCATTATCTGATGTCCATCAATTAACGGATGTATTACTAAGATTACGTAGAAATGGCCATACTGTTATCGTAATAGAACACCATATGGACGTCATTAAATGTGCAGATTGGGTAATCGATCTTGGACCAGAAGGGGGAGAAAGAGGAGGCCATATAGTTGCTGAAGGAACACCCTTTCAAATTTCTAAAAATATTAATAGTTTCACTGGCAAACATCTCCAAAATTCATTATAATTCTGGCGGGCGCGGCAGGATTCGAACCCGCGGTCCCTGGCTTAGGAGGCCAGTGCATTATCCGAGCTATGCTACACGCCCATTTACCCCAAGACTCCTCTCTCAAGAAATGTATTGTTAAATTCAACCCTTTCAAAACAAATAAGCCGATAGCATAAACTTCGTAACGCTTGTCGAGCAATCATGAGCACAGAGTCCGAACTACCAACTCCCTATGGTAGTGGTAGCACCTATGGTGCAGGTAATCAAAACTCATTATATCGAAGAGTACATGCAAGAGACACTGGGAGAAAATTATGGACTAGCATTGCTTCTTACAGAATTTTACAACAAATTAGAATTTCACTTGTATTTATAGCACCAATTTATGCAAGTTTGAATTATTTTAATTTCACACATACAAATGTTAATGTTAGTATAGTATTATTTATTCTTATTTTTTTGTTATTTATCCCTAGCTTTCTTGCGATAATATTTGCCCAAATGTCAGCACGAGACAGATTACAATTAAAAACCTCAGAAGGTAAAAAATCAATGAATTCAATACCGGGTACAGAACGCATCCTCAACACTCTTCGCGAAAGGCGTGTTTTAGAAACAACTAGATTATTAACTCCATTATTCAGTGCTATTTTACTTTATTTTATATCATCCTTTCAAACGGATATAATCCTAGGCTCAATACTTAATGGTTCGGCCATAATGTTGGCCGTATTTTGTTTTTTATTATCAATCTCTCTCGACTCAACAGAAATACCAATGCGAGATAATCAATTCCCATTATTGTCGTTACACGCGCCAACATTACACCATAGTGCACTTGAAAAGGTTATTACTGAAATATTAATAGCACATTTAGATCCAGAAACCGCATCATATTTTGAGGAATGGATTAATTCGTTGAAGAATAAAGTTAGAAGACATACAAATCCTGAAGAGGCTGTTGAATATTTACTTAGAACTTTACACCTTAATTCACTTAATTTATTAGATGAAAATAGAATGTTCACAGAAATAAAAAGAGTATTCAAAGTTTCAGCAGTAGATGATTTAAAATCTGATACAAAATTTAATTTAAAATCTTTACAAATACTACTTCAACACACAAAAAGTTGGCAACCTTCTTTTTTTAGAGTAATAGACAGATTAGTGGGAGATGTTCAAAGAGGCCATTCATCCATCGTAGAAGATAAATGGAGAATGGATTTAGAAATCCCTCCTCTTGCGTCAGAAGGACAAACTGATTTAATCGCCATGGTACACAATTTTTCAGGAAAAGAGAGAATAATAGAAATAGAAATAATTTCTGCAGAAGGAGCACCAACATCTCAAGTTATAAGACTCCAATCTCCAACTTCCAAGAGATTAAAATCTTCTATAGATCTTGGAGAAGAAGACGAAGATCTTGTTAATGCTCTCACAGAAAAATTAGATAATTGTGTTACACTTTGGGTTGGTTTAGCATGGCCAAATACTGTTTCAGGAAGCCGACCAGTACAAATAAATCTCAATCTTGATTCTGGAGAAACTTTGATTAGTACGGTAGTAAATACTGCTATTTCCGCAGGAGCACATGCCGAAAGTGCTGGAAACAAGATGATTGATGCAGCATCTTCGGTCAGAGAACTAGCACTTAGTTTTGCAGAATAGTACGTGTCAATTAAGACACTTCATGCGTCATGTTCATGACATTATTGTTCTTGCGCGTATACATGGAGTCTTGGGAAGTCGTAGTTATTGGAGGAAATCCAGCCGCACTTCGTGCTGCTATAGCGGCTGCTGACGGAGGTGCAAGCACAATATTAATTGATAGTGCAGGCATAGGTTCCAGACAGGGCAACCCATCACTCTCAGGACTTGCTGCTAGTGTGGGAGAAATCGACTCTTCGGCACACCGCGAAGATACTATATTTGTAGGAGGAGAAAAAACAAACAAGATCTCAGCAGCTAGAGTTTGCGGACAAGCCGTTTCAATAGTTGCAGAATTAGAACGATGGGGTCTTGTTTTTAGGCGGGATGAAGAAGGATTACCATACCGCTCTAACGCACCTGGTCATAGCAAAGCAAGATTGACAGGTTGTGGAGAGGCAACAGTGAGAGAAATTACCAGGGTATTAGAAGAACAAACAATAAAAAGAAAAATCACCAGAAAATATGATTGTCAAGCATTATCTATCGTTTCAGATAATCATCAAGTAAGTGGACTTACTTATTTAGATATTATATCGGGAGAAGTCCATTCAATTCAAGCCAAATCAATAATACTTGCAACAGAAGGTTATGAAGGATTATGGCAATCACCAGCAGAGGGCTCTGGAACAGGACTAGCTTTAGCGATAAAATCACACATATCTCTCAATGGTATGAATAATTTTCCAACACATCCTCTGACAATAAAAGGTACTAATATGCATATACCTATAGATATTTTAGATTCTGGGGGCCAAATAAGAAAGCCAAATGGAGACAATGCACAACCCAGTGATGTTATAGAAGAAAATTGTGTATTAGATTTACGAAAAATCAATCAGGAAGAAAAAGTTTGGTATAATAACACATTATTGAATATAAAAAATAGAACTAATTTAGATATAAAAAACGATGTTATACCAATTTCTTCTTCTATAGTTACGACTGGAGGAATTCCTGTAGATTCAGAAGGCCGAGTTACGTTAAATGAAGGAGAACTGTGGTTTACTGGATTATATGCTGCAGGCCAATCTTCTAATAATGGCATGCATGGTAGTGGATTATTACCGGGAAATATGTTGCTAAATGGACTTTTTTCTGGTCAAATAGCAGGTTCAAGCGCATCATCTTGGGCTATAAAAGAAAATTTTTCCAACTCTTCTCTGGTAAAACTGGAAGAACAGAAATCCTTGAATAAAATAAACAAAATACACAACTCTAAAGGCAAAACAGTTGGTCAAATTTCAACAACATTAAAATCCCTTTCAAATCATTTATTTAATGAACCAGAACAAACTTCTAGCATTAGCAAATCTCTTGAGGAATTACAAAAAAATGGTTTTAGATTGACAGACACATCAAAAGCCATGAATACTGAATTACTTACTGCTATACAAATTTATCATTTGATATTAATATTGGAAAAAATACTTTTAGAGGAAAAAGAAGGATAGGATAACTTGTCTGAAGAAGAAACTATATTTTCTTTGATTATTGATGGCAGAATACCATCCTACAAACTATATGAAGATGAATTAATTATAGCAATTTTGGACATAAATCCATTCAGCCCGGGGCATGCATTAGTTATTCCTAAAGAAAAAGTAGCCACATTAGATAAATTATCTGAAAAATCATCAGCCGCTATTGGTGCACTATTGCCCAAAATATCTAGAGCGATTTTGAATATTACAGGTGCAACAGAGTTTAATGTATTACAAAATAATGGCAAAAAAGCATTCCAATCTGTTTTCCATGTACATTTTCACATTATTCCTAAATTTGAAGATGGACGTGGTTTACAATTTCCGTTCAAATCCACTCCCATAGATCATGAAGAAGCATCAATAATGTCTGAAAAAATACAACAACTCCTTCTGCAAGGGACATAGTCTAAACCACAATCCTCTTGAGATAATCATGGAAGACGAGTCCACACATCTCAAAGATATCGCTCCAGAATTATCTAAAAGTGCTAAAAAAATGAATATGCGCAAATTAGAATCCGTCCCATGGGCTCATGACGGCTCTCATCCAGGATCAGGATGGTTTTGGAAATTTTTAACAACAATTCTATTGATTCCATGGGCCTATCTATTCCGTAGAAAAGAAGTAGAAAAACCATTCCAAACCGATGGAGGCAGGTTATGCGTCGCTACTCATGTTAATGGCTTAGTGGATCCAATCTCAATTACAATGAGCAATCCAAATCAAAGAATGGTTACTTTAGGAAGACATGATTTAACAACCTCAGTACCTTTTATTAGTTGGATAGCAAGACGTATCGGATCACAACCAGTAATTAGGAAGGCGGAACAGGTAGAAGGTATCGCGGAGGCAGAATTTGCTCATTATCTCAATCAAAGAAGTATGCTTACAGTCGCCCATGCACTTTCAGGAGGGTTCTGTGCAATAATTATGCCCGAAGGGGTCGGCCATCAGGATTCACAATTACGACATCTTAGAACAGGTTCTATGAGATCCGCCATCAATGCTGCATCTATTGCAAAAGAGCGCAATATACCTCCTCCTGTGTTTCAACCCATAGGATTACATTTTCGAGTCCACCATTGGTTTAGAACAGATTTATTTCTTGAGCAAATAGAACCAGTTTCGGTTCCATTTAATCCAATATTGGAGGATAGACAAAAATTAATGCAAGGTATTTGGGTCGAACCCCCTGAAGATTTAGTGATTAAATTGAGAGACGAACTAACAAGTAAACTAGCACCTATTTCCAGAGATGCTCCGGATTGGGAAACTTACAGATCATGGCAATTGTTGGCACATATCGTTTCTATTGACAAGGAAATAAATTTATCTAGCTATAAGCAAGAAGTCCTTGCAACGAGGAATGTAA
>PCAI01000052.1 GCA_002731195.1 Methanobacteriota archaeon
AGTGGTTAAATCTAGGTGAACCCAATATTACTCATGCACATCTCGCTGCAGAAATCCAAATGCCAAATGGTTCTTCAAAGACTGAGAAATTCAAAATTCTATTAAATTATCATCAAGAAGATACCGACGCTCTAAAAAGAAAAGAAAAGAAAGGCCATACTGTTCTAATATTCACACATGTTGAAATAGATCCACAATTAATTCTAGGAGTCTGTGCTTCTCTGGTCCCATACCCAGAACATAACTCTACTCCAAGAGTCACTGGTGGAACAGCAATGGTAAAACAAAGTCTGGGTCTTTCTAGTGCAAATTACAGACTTCGCCCAGATACAAGGGCGCATATAATGCATTATCCTCAGCGTTCAATTGTCGGTACAAGGGCAATGGACTCCACTAAATTCAATCAAAGACCCGGAGGTCAAAACCTTGTAGTAGCAATAATGAGCTACCATGGATACAATATGCAAGATGCTATTGTAATGAATAGGGCATCTGTAGAACGTTCAATGGGACGTTCTTCGTTTATGAGGACTTATAATGCAGAGAACAAGAGATTTCCTGGAGGGCAAGAAGAGAGGATTGAAATTCCTGGTACAGGCCTAGATGAAATTAAGGGATTAAAATCATGGGATTCATATGCCCATCTTGAAAGAGATGGTTTACCAGTACCAGAGACATTCTTGACTAGTCAAAAAGGCGGCAATCCAGTTCTTGTTGGGAAAACTAGCCCACCAAGATTTTTAGAAGAAGCACATGGGGCATTTTTACAAGCCCAAGAAAGGCGTGAATCATCAATGAATGTAAGGCATGGAGAAAATGGTTGGGTAGACAATGTATTTGTGACAGAATCACTGGATTCAGGAAGACTTGTCAGAATAACCCTTAGAAGTAATAAAATTCCAGAATTAGGTGATAAATTCGCGAGTAGACACGGTCAAAAAGGAATTATTGGTAGGATGGTAAATCAAGAAGATATGCCTTTCACAGAAGATGGAGTTATACCTGATATTCTAATTAATCCTCATGCAATTCCTTCTAGGATGACTGTAGCTCACGTTCTTGAGATGATAGGTGGTAAAGTTGGATCTATGGAAACTAGAAGAATTGATGGAACAGCATTTACTGGAGAAAAAGAAGAATCTCTTAGATCTGGCTTATTGAGAAATGGATTTAATCACACAGGACGTGAATCAATGATAAATGGAGAAACTGGGGAATCATACCCTGCCGAAGTCTTTGTTGGTGTTATTTATTATCAAAGACTACATCACTTAGTTAGTAGTAAGTTGCATGCTAGAAGCCGTGGAAGAGTTCAGATTTTAACTAGACAACCTACAGAAGGTCGTGCTAGGCAAGGAGGTTTGAGATTCGGAGAAATGGAAAGAGATTGTTTGATTTCCCATGGAGCATCCATGGTAATTAAAGATAGATTACTTGGCGAGTCTGATGGAATTGACTTGTTTGTATGTGCACAATCAGGACATATTGCATGGTATGATCCGAGAAAAAGAACTTATGTCTCACCAATACATGGAGATGGCGCCGAAGTTTATAAAATTCAAACTTCGTACGCCTTTAAACTCTTACTTGATGAAATGAAGAGTTTAGGTGTCGCCATGAGATTAGAGCTGGAGGATCAAAGATGAAGCGTAATAGTAATACATTAATTCCTAAGAGAATTGCGGGCATTAGATTTGCGTTAATGGACCCAAACGAGATAAGAAAGATGTCCGCTGTAGAAGTAAAGACAGCAGATACTTACAAAGACGATGGCCACGCATTTAAGCAAGGTTTAATGGATCCAAAAATGGGTGTAATTGAGCCAGGGTTAGTATGCCCAACTGACAATTGTAAATATGATGAAAGCCCAGGTCACTTCGGACACATCCAATTAGAATTACCTGTAATGCATATTGGTTTTACCGCTTTAATCAAGATGGCATTAAAAAACACTTGTAATAAATGTAGTAAGATTCTATTACATAGTGCTCCCGAAACACACCCTCTAGATCCGGAAAAATCCGAACAGGATTATTATAGGGAAAGAGTACATGATGTTATGATAAAACACGGAGTCGGTTCTCGTGAATTCAATAAAACAATCAAAGATATTGAAAAAGAGTGTTCTAGTGCTAAAAGGGCTATTTGTATGCATTGTGGCTCAGAACAAGGAAAAATAATATTAGATAAACCTTCAACATTCAAAGAAAAGAAAGCAGACAAAGGAGAACACAAACTAAATGCTCGAGATATCAGAGAGTGGTTAGAAAGAATACCAGATAATCATCTAATATTCATAGGTATGAATAAAGATGTTTGCAGGCCGGAATGGACTATTCTGAAAGTTCTCCCTGTTCCTCCAATTACGGTGAGGCCATCTATAACTTTAGATAGCGGCGATAGATCAGAAGATGACTTAACTCATAAATTGGTAGATGTTTTAAGGATTAATCAGAGATTAAGGGAAAATAGAGATGCAGGCGCTCCTCAGTTAATTGTTGAAGATCTATGGGAATTATTACAGTATCATTGCACTACATATTTCGATAACCAAACTAGTGGAATTCCTCCTGCCAGACACCGTTCTGGAAGGCCGCTTAAAACTTTAACACAACGTCTGAAAGGAAAAGAAGGACGTTTCAGAAGTAATTTATCTGGTAAAAGAGTTAATTTTTGTGCTAGGACTGTAATAAGCCCAGATCCAAATCTTGGTATAAATGAAGTTGGAATCCCCGTATCTACTGCTAAAGAATTGACAGTCCCAATTAGAGTCACAAGTAGAAATAGGGAGCAATTAAGACAAATGATATTACGAGGACCAGACAACCACCCAGGTGTAAACTACATTATCAGAGGAGATACTCTAAGAGTACGAATTACAGATAGGACAAAATTTATCTGGGCAGGTTTCAGATGTAAAAATCCTGAATGCCATAGCGGTAGTGAAGAAGAACCATATTCAGGTTATAGGCCAGATTTAAATGACGTACTCCCAGCTCCAAACTTTTTACCCGGTTTAGAATTGAAGAAAGAAATGAAAAGAAATGAGATTGGAGAATTAGAAGAAGTAAATGGAATAGATTTAGAGAAAACTATTGCAAATCTTCGAGGTGAAGATTCTAATGGTAAACAACTATCATCAGATGACCCCAGTGCTCTAATCCATAATCGATGGAGATGGGAAGTTGAGAATCCAACGGAATATTTCCCTGATTACTTAGAAGTTAGATGCCCTCATTGTGGTAGTCCATCACAAGAAGATGAATACGGCAATACATATCCTACAGACAGTGAAGATAGATTAAGCACATGGGATCAAGACGGCAACCCTCGTCCAGGAATAGTGGTTGAGAGGCATCTCATTGATGGTGATGTAACTATCTTCAATCGCCAACCATCTTTACATCGTATGTCTATGATGGTTCACGAAATTAGAGTTATGGAAGGTAAAACATTCAGATTCAATCTCGCAGATTGTACGCCTTACAATGCTGATTTTGATGGCGATGAGATGAATTTACACGTTATTCAAAGCGAAGAAGCTAGAGCAGAAGCTAAGATTCTAATGCGTGTTCAAGAACATATCATAACGCCAAGATATGGGGGTAGTGTAATCGGCGGAATACATGATCATATCTCTGGTTCTTATTTACTGACTCATGATAATATGATACTACCTAAACATATAGTCTTAGAAGTTCTTGGATCTATCAATTTCCAAGGAGAATTACCAGAGGAGGTTGAAAAAGACGGAGTAGTGGGCTATCGTGGTGCAGAAGTACTAAGTTTAATCGTTCCAGATGGTTTCAATCTTGAATATCTCAATAGGTCTGGAGACACTGTCAAAGTCTCTAAGGGAAATATTGATGGAGCTATAGACAAAAAAGGAATAGGCGCTGAAGATGGACGATTATTGGATGCTGTAGTACAAACTCACGGTAATGAGCGTGGCGCTAAATTCATCAATGATATGACCAAAATGACAATCGCTGCATGTACTTCATTAGGATTTACGACTGGAATAGATGATGAAGATTTACCTCCTGAGGCCAAAAAAGAGATAGATTCTATCAATAATAAAGCTAGTGACGATGTTGATTTAGAACTCGTTAAATATGGTAAAGATGGTAAAAAGTATGAAGCAAGGCCTGGAAGGACGCCTTTAGAAACACTTGAAGAAAACATTCTACAAATACTTGATACTGGTAAATCAGATGCAGGAAATGTTGCAAAGAAATATCTTGGAGAAGATAACGCTGCTGTTTTGATGGCAACATCCGGTGCCCGAGGTTCTATGGATAACTTAGCAATGATGGCTGGTTCTATAGGTCAACCAAAGGTACGTGGAAAGAGGTTAGAGAGAGGCTATCAAGATAGAGTATTGGCGCATTTCCCAAGAGGAGTTAAAGGTGCTAGGGAGAAAGGTTTCGTATCTTCTTCGTTTAAGAGAGGGCTAGAGCCAACCGAATTCTTCATGCTTTCTGTTTCTGGACGAGAATCTCTAGTTGATACAGCGGTAAGAACAAGTAAATCCGGTTATATGCAACGTAGATTAATTAATGCAATGGATGATCTCAAGGTTTCCACTGATGAACAATCATCCGTAAGAAACACTGGTAATAGGATCGTTCAATTCCAATATGGAGAAGATAGTGTAGATCCTGCTCGTAGCCGTAAAGGAGAACCATTTGATGTTAATTTAGTTCTAGATGACGCTTTAGGGGGTGCTAAATAATGGTAGTTAAGAGTGCAACAAAAAAGAAATTGATGGACTTAGGAATTGAGGAAGAATATGCTCATAAATTAGCTGATGATAGAAAATGGGACGATGTCAAGGTCCTCACTCCACTTGAAATAGGTCAGATATGCGGTATTGATTCTGGAACATCTCAGAAGATTCACCATGTTATGGCAAGCTCCACTAAATCTGCAAGAGCAGCTGCTGCAAAAACTGAGAAGACCGTAGTTAGAAGAAGAACTCTGTCAAGAAGAAGGAAAAAAACTCTACTTCCAATACAAGAATATGATGTAGATAGTAGTAAAAAATTATTACTTAGGGATTTGGATGATGAAGATCCACTGTTTGTACAACTTACAGATAAATCAAATAAATTAGGTTTATCTCTCAATCCACAGATTATCAATACACTAGTTGAAGGCGTTTATGCAAGAGGTGATAAAAAACTATCAGATAAAAAATTAGAGAACATTGTCAAATCTGCCCATAATCATTTACTAAAAGCACGAGTAGATCCGCACGAAGCAGTGGGAATAACAACTGCTCAGTCATTGGGTGAGCCTGGTACACAAATGACAATGCGAACATTCCACTATGCGGGTGTGGCTACTGTGAACGTTACCCAAGGTCTTCCAAGGATAATTGAGATTGTTGATGCACGTAAAGTACCTAATACGCCTACTATGAATATTTATCTTGAAGAATTTAATTCTAAAGGTAAGCCTCTGAGGACCAATGAGAAATTAGCCAGAGAGTTAGCAGCTGGGATTGAGACAACAACGGCAACAGATATCGCTGCAATTGATGTGGAAGTAACTCAAAGATATATTAATCTCCAATTGATACCTGCCAATCTTAAATTAAAAAATATGACTGGTGCAGAAGTATTGGACAAATTATCAAGGGCGCTCAGATTATACATACAGTCTGATAATGAAGATAGGCCAAAAGTCCTTAAGATAATACCGGGAATTTCTAAAGCAGAAGATCTTACAAATTTAGCTACCGATCCTCCTACTTACACTGCACTCTTACAATTAGAAGATAAAATAAAGAAATTAAGGCTTAAAGGGTTGCCAGGTATTTCTCGAGCTAATGTGCAAGGCCCAAACAAAGATGGAGAATATTATATTTCTACAATCGGATCAAATTTAACTAAAGTTAGTGAATTTGCTGGAGTCGATAGATCTCGAACTTATACTAACAATATTAGTGAAATATATGATTACTTGGGAATTGAGGCTGCACGTCAAGCAATCATCAATGAAGCATATGATACAATGGAGGGTGCCGGTTTGGATGTCGATATCAGACATCTGATAATGGTTGCAGATGTTATGTCTAGCGAAGGAGAAATAAGGGCAATAGGGAGACATGGTGTAAGTGGAACCAAACATTCTATATTGGCTAGATCGGCTTTCGAAGTAACAGTCACTCATTTACTCAAGGCAGGAATTATTGGTGAGCGTGATGATCTTAGTGGTGTCACTGAAAATATCATAGTCGGTCAACCTGTGGCCCTAGGTACTGGAAGCGTAGAGTTATTCTATGTGCCAGAGAATTAAGGAGAGGAATAGTATGGATTTAGCACGTCAATTAAAACAAGGAATGAATACAGGAACATTATTATTTGGTCAAAGGCAAACTATGAGTGCTTGTTCGAGAGGGGATGCACGTATGGTTCTAGTAGCTGCAAATTGCCCTAAAGATTACATATCAAATCTTCAATCTGCACATCCTGATGTACCTGTGCACCAGGTATTGTTAGTAAATCGTCAATTAGGTGCCGCTTGCGCAAAGCCGTTCCCTGTAAGTACCCTATGTATCACTGACCCCGGTCAAAGTGAATTATTAAGTCTAGGTCAAAACATATAATGGTCTAAATGACATTATTTTTACATAATCTGGGGTTTTATTCAAAGTGCACCGTTATCTCGGAAGAACATGGAAGACGAAATCCGTAATTTAATAAAATTACGCGGAGTAAATTTCCAAGGTCAAAATTATGACTTTTCTAGTCTAGATTTTAATTTTATTGGTAAGGTGGATTCTTTTCAAGATTTAGAAGAATTTCCTTCTGAGTCACTTTTTATATGGCATGTCAGCGAAGGGCTTACTCCCTTAAGTATCTTTGAAATAGAAAGATGGAGTGTTGACATTCCTTCTGGGAGCCATTTAATAATTTCAGAAAGGCCATTGGATGATAAGTTAAGATACCAGGATGTTGGAAAAAATAGAGTATTTTTTTGGGGCCCGAATGAACTGTCTTTATGGATAGGAGGAGCCATACTAAAAAAAGAAATTCAGATTTCAATTACAAATTCTAAAAAGGTAGATGAAGATAATTTTGAAATTCCTGTCAATCAGAGTATTGATGATTTTATTATGACATTAAAGCCTACTGTAGATATTTCTTCTTGGCTATCAGAAAAATCACTTTCAAGTATGGCATATACTCCAGTTCTAATCTGTTCTAAACTATGGAGAATAGATGGCGAACTAGTTAGTCCAGACGGTTTAGTAGAAAAGAAAAAATGGGAAATTATCGAAGACCCGTGGGAAGATAATTTCACTATATTTCTAGATACTGAAGTGTTAAAAACTTCTCCTTCATTAAGAATCATCGAACCAAGTGACGATGCTTGGAATAATGAATCAGAAGTAATAAATTCAATCCGCCCGTTGATTGATGAAAAACGCCAAGGTAAACCACAAACTTCTGGTTCGTTTACTAGAAGTATGATTCTGCAAAATTGGATTTTCAGACCTGATAATTGCTATCTTTCCTCAACAAAAATATTTATTCCTGCATGGATAATAAACACAGAAAAGAGAAAATTACTTCACGGCACCAGTGGTAATACACATTCAATATAGTATCAATTTCTCTGTAGGGACATCAATTCATCTGTCGATAAAGTATCTCCGGACATCAATCTACTCATCAGATCTGATACTCCTACTCTGTCTTCTTGATCATCATCTGTAACCATCCCTTTGAGTAAATCTTGCATAGAATGTATGCACCTTAGTGATACAACATATCTACTATGCATAATGTCCGCTTCTCTTTTAGAAATTGTCACTTCCATTTGTGCATTATTTGCAATCGCTCTCAATCTATCTACCTCTTCAGATAATTCCATCATTAAGTCATGAGCTTCTTGTGCTTTCTTCACTGCATCCTCGACATCGTCATGCGCCTTTGCTTGAGAATATTTAGCTTCTCTTTCATCTCTTTTCATATTTCCAACTTCATCATCTTGTTTATTTTTCTTAGCTTCTTTGTATTCTCTGCTTAATTTTTTCATTTTATTCATGAATTCTTTTTCCTTTTTACCAGAAAATGCTCCTCTCTCATACATATTCTCTAATTTATCCATTTCTGCTTTTAATCTCCTTGGATCAGGGCCAGTTTTTTTATTAGATTTGATATCTTTATCTCCAATTTTATCCTTCATTTCTCTTCTTATTGATTTCAACTTTTCAGATTTCTCAAATCTTATATCTTTTAATTCCTTTACCTTTATATTTGCAGCATCTCTGACAATTTTTTGTTTTTGTACTTCCGAAATCAATTCTTTAACTTGGATATTAATTTCATTTCGCTTATCTAGATGTTTACGAACTCTATTATTCCACTCATCTCTTTGTTCTTTGTTGATGTTTAGTTCTAATTTTATTTTTTCACTAAGTGGATTGAATATTTCGCCAATCTCGCTATAGTCCATCAATATGCCACCTATTGTATTCAATCCGACTTTGGATGATGATATAAATTAATACTAGAATAATGGATATTTTTTCATTCATTTTCTCTTAATGCAGCACTATTTCCTTTTCTAGACTTTCTTTTTGTATTTCCAAAACGTCGCATTTTCCTTTTTTTATTCGTCCTATTTTTTGAATCATTCTTCTTTTCCTTATGCGTCCCTATATCATTTAATCTTCCTTGTTTCAATAATACGTCAAATTCAGAAGTATCTAGAACTGCGCCTTCAATTATCTTATTTTTAATCTCCGATATACTTATTTTTTTATTTACTGTATTCTTTTTCTTTAATTCCTTTTTTATATTTGCAAGGTTTTTCTTCAACTCATTTCTTTCTATTTTCAGTGAATCTAATTTTTTGTCTATTGAAGTTATTTTTTTACTTATTTTTCTTATTTCTTTCCTTGACACTACATTTCCTTCAGATTCTGATTTCTCTCCCATCTCGGAAATATTTTTCTCCTTCTCTTCTCTCTGAATATCTAACTTTTTTGCCACTTCTCTAAGTGCGGTAATATTTTCTACATACTCTAAATGTGCCTTTTCAGATTCTCTTTTTCTTTTTATACAAACTTGTAATTCAAGAAATTTTTTGAACAAATCTATCTCTCTTTCCAATGTAGGGACAGTAGTCAAGTCATTATTAATTACCGTTAAATTTTCGTAATTTTTCACTATCCATTTTTCTAATATGTCACTAGGAGGTGGGACTAACTTGTTTACTAAATCTCTAGTTTTCCTAGCATCCTCAGCCTTTTTCCTATATTTATTAAATTCAGATAGTAGATTTTTCCTTTCCCCATCCATTGAATCTACTTCTTTCATCATTTCACGCAATGTTTTTACTATATCTATTTGATTTCTTCTGTCCTCTAAAAACTCTTTAAATCTACTTTCATTAGATTCTATCTCTCTTTGAAGCTCTCTTTTCAATCCTACAATGTCTTCGAATTCCATATCTTTGAAATCATCATTTGCCTGATTTTCTAATATCTCATTCATTCTTCTTCATCCCTCTTTATCTGTTTAGCATTATTTTTAGATTTCTTGCTCTTATTAGAAATAAATGAGGAAACATCTCCTCTTTCGACCTTCTTTGCCAATACCATTAATTCTTCAAAACCATCTAAGAGAGTATTTTCCCAGTAGCCTATATCTCTATCTATATTTTTCAATAAGTGCTTAGCCCTATCTCTTTGCCTATTGATGTCTGTTAATTCTGTTTTTGTTGCGATATATTTTGCATGCACTGGTTCTCCAAAATCAACATTCTTCATCATATCTTTATGTTCCTTATCTGCAGCCTTATAGAGTGAATTCATCTTTTTTCTCTTTTCTATAAAATCAGCCATCTCAGGATTTGACGCTTTACGTTCTTTTAACCATAATTCATTTTGTTTTATGATATTCTTTCTTGCTTCTATCATTTTCTTTTCCGCTTTATGGTCAAGTGCCACTGTTTGAATATTGAACTCTATTTCTTCCAATTCCTCAATCATTCTTTCTTTCTTCCATTTTGGATCTAGATTAATCATATTACCAGATTCAGTTAATTTATTTTGAGTATCTTTAATTTTATTCCAGATTTCTCCAGCTTCTTTCTGAAACATATCTCTTTTTTTCTTAATTTCTGAAGTCTTGATGTTTATTTTTTGATTTTTCTCTCTAATCTTTGCTAGCTTTGGAGTTAGTGCTTCAGATTCATTATCTAGATTTTTAATTATATTTGGCAACTGATCTTTCAATGCTCTCCTTCGAATTAATAATGATTCAGCAATCTCTTTAGGAGTTATGCTAAGTAAACTCTCTGTATCCACGTGGTGCCGACTTAATTTCATCATTAAAATGTCTCTATTCTAATCAAATAGGGTTTCATTCATACGGTACTACTCTAGGGGATGTATTGATGGCGAGGAGTTTACCTAGTAATACTCCTTTCACACTACTTCTAATAATACTCCTTTGCACATGTTCTTTAGCACATTTAGATCGATTTGAATCAACAATTCTAAACCAAAATAATACTCAAAATACTAATTCCAATGAAGTAAATTTTACTGCAGCCGGAAGTGATAAAATATCAATTATTGGCCAACCCATTCACTTGGGGGATTATGTTCATGCTTCAATTTTAATTCATAATCAGGGCGATATTAGAGATAGTGTTAGGCTAGTAGTTGAAGGAATAGATGATTCTATCTGGTTCGGAGAATATGTCGAAATAGATTCTGGTTCAAGTAGGGAAATCTCTGTCTCATTACTGCCTTCAAAAGTTGGAAATAATGAATTTAACTGGAGTGTATATGGTCCCGGAGGAGGAATAGATGATGACTTAAATGGTTCTTTTTCTATTGAAGTAAGGGATAAACAATTATTGCAAATAGAATTCAACTCTTACTTATGGACTTCTGAGGAAGGGCTACAGGTCATATCTCGCGTTTATCTTTCTGAGGGCGTTTCCAGAGACATCATGGTCATGATATTTGATAATGATGATAAAGATAATCCACTTCAGTCATTACAAGTATCTTTAGATTATGGTAGTAGGATAATTATTTTCGATTTGGGAGATCCTATTGTAGATACTCTATTTATTGAAGCAATCCCAATTTATTGGAATCCGATTGTCTTTAATTCCGAAAATACTAGTACTCTCTCAGTAAATCCTCCCGTTACTTCAGTTGAAATTGAGTTTGATAATATTTATCCTCAAAAACCCTCTGAAAATGAAAACATATCCTTTGAATATACCGTTACCAATACAGGAAATAGCAAGATTAACTCCGGTTTAATACGCCTCATTACATCCGATCAGACAATTATTCATGAAGAAAACTTCCCTTCATTATTGCCAGATGCAACTTATTCGGGGAAAATCATTATCACAGAGTGGCCATATATACAGCCGACAAATGTATCTATTTACTTTATCTCAGAGGAATATTATGCAAGTAATTGGATATTAATAGATTCTGCAAATTCTCCGCAATCCTCCAGTCTCCCTTTTGATATTTATGCCGTTTCTTATGGTACAGTGGCTGGGTTAACAGTGGTTATAATGGCAAAAATAGTTATCAGTGCTGTTGTAAATAGAACCCCTTCTACAATAAATGACTCTAAATTAAGGCCACCGCGAGAATCAAGAATAAATGCCAATAAGTCTAGAAAACAAGAAAAAAGAGAAGTATCTTGCCCTTTATGTGAGCAAAGATTGAATGTACCACTCTCTCATGAGGGACTTGTTAGATGCCCATCCTGTGAGTCAAATTTCGAAGTATTGCCATTATCTGAGAATGTTTCTGAAGAGATAAATCTTGATGAAGTCCAAAAAGAAGTTTCTGAAGATAATGATGAAATTGAGATTCTTTCTTCTTCTTCCGAAGGAGATATGTTGAATTGCCCCTCTTGTGAACAGAAACTTAGAGTACTAGAGAGTAAAAGGCCAGTCAGAGCGCGATGCCCAGCATGCAGATGTGAATTTATGGCTCTCTCAAAGGAGAAATAATATGTTAGAGCTTAGTGAATTTGAGGAAATGTATCTTAAAAGGATATTTGAACTTCATTCAGATAAACCAGATCAGATAGTAAAGACGACCCAACTTGCAGAATCCATGGACGTTAGTGCTGCATCTACGACTCAGATGCTTTCTCGACTTTCTAAAAAAGATTTATTGACATATCTTCCTTATCGTGGGTGTAGATTGACTCCAATTGGCTTCGTTAGTGCAGCAAGAATAAAAAGGCGAGAGGCTCTTGTTGAGATTCTTTTAGTCGATATCATCGGTTTTAAGGGAGATATCAATGCAGTGGCATGTAAAATAGAACATGCTATCGATGAAGAATTAGAACTTACTCTGGATAATATGCTTGGCTATCCTGAAACCTCTCTCTCGGGTGTAAGGATACCACTAGTTGAGAGAAAAATGGAATCATTACAAGATAATTTATTGCCATTAAATTGTTTACCAGATAAAACAGAGGCCATTGTAGAGTTGATTGCAATGAATAATAGTGAGAGAAAAACTTTGGAAGGATTTGGAATTAAGTTGGGCTCTAAAATCAATAAAACTAATCATCAATTTAAAGTAGATGGCAAAAATATTGACATCTCCAATTCTCTTTCCCATAAAATACTCGCTAGAGTTTCTCACTATCCTAATTCCTGAGGTTAATTTATGTCTGATGATAGAATTATTATGAGCAACAATGATGATTCAGAAAAATCTGATCTAGAATCAATGTTGGATGATTTGACTAGCGAAGGTCCAATAATTCAAAAACTAGAATTTGATAAGAGTTACGAATCACAAAACATTAAAGAAATTCCTGACAAGAAATCCAAATATAAAAACCAAGAACTGATACTCACTGGAATCGATGATTTACTAATTAGTGGTGGTGCAAGATTAATCTTATTTCTCCCTTTGATTGTAGTGATCCTATTTGGGCTTGCTCAGTCATTTAGTAACTCAAATCCAGATTGGTGGGTGAATAGTGTTCAGGATTTGTTATTTGACCAAGATATTTCAACATCTATTTATTTTATCTCACTTTTGATAATGATAGCAGATTTATCGTTATTGATAATATTACTTAGATTAATTTATGTTACTAGACAAATATTTATTTTAGAAGCAAAAGAAATTACTAATTCTGGCATTACATTCAACAGCCAACATGGATATGCTCAAATGAAAGAGACCATAGATGGGTCTTCAAGACAACTAAATGTAACTACTGGTTTGATGTTCTTAGCAACACTACTACTCTCTGTATCACTTTATTTTTCTACTCAACAATCATCTGAGCTACCTGTTATGATAGCACTTTCTACTGGTGCTTTGTTATCTGGCCATGGCGTTTACATGGTTTCTAGCCGATCACGTTTCAACACGGTTAATCCTTGGGGGCTATTGGATGCTTTTTCTACACCCATACATCCAGCACTTTTGAAAAGGCCATTCTCAGATATCATTAGATCTCATGTTGATCCTCTTCTTTTAGTAAAAGTTTCAAGTTATGTGAATTCTCTTTCTTCAAAACTTGATAAAGAACATTCAATAACTGACCTACAAGAAAATCTACTACATTTATTGCATTTACGAAGGTCAGGTTTGATATCAGACGAAATTTTTAGAAATGTTCTTGGAGAAATTATTGATGAAGAAGTTATTGAACAGATATTTCAGCACCCTGAGTTAGGAGAAGAGACCTGGAATCGCCTTCTAACGCATGCTGGTTTACGTTGCGCACCATTTTTCCGACTTCATGACAGATTACGCATGCATCAAGAAAATGAGAATTACGACGGAGAAATTTGGTTTGATGTAGATATGGAGAATTTGACATTAGGCAATGCAAATTTATTCGCCTACGTCTTGAATCAGAGTTCGGAGACACGCCAACTAATACTTAGGGTACAAACCCCAGACTTTAGACCTAATGAGTGTGTTTATGGTTTAAAAATACCTCCTTATGATGAGGAAAACACACTTAAAAATATTAATTCTATAGCCAAATCTTTACCTCGAACCTTATCGTCTACAAAAATTGTCTGGCAGAGCCTGATACCATCATCAACAGGAGAGGCAACTGTGACAGTACGTCTAGAAGATACATCTGGTAACTTAGTTTCAGGAAGGGTTTTGACAGTTCAAGTCCGTTCTGATATATTCACAAGGCTTAGGTTAACTACGGGTGCTTTACTGATGATTGGCGCAATTATCGCTGTTGTTTCTCCACTAATACCATTTGCCTTATCTTTACTCGGCCTTTAGTGGCCTTGAATAAGGAAATACTAGTCGCATTGCTATGAGCGAAGGGGAAGAGGGTCAAGAAGAGGATCTAAGAAACCGCCTAAATGCAATGGAAACTAAACTTAAAAGAATGCGTGATCAACGTAATAATTTCACCGAAAACGCTCGTAGAGCAGCCGATTCTCGCAATTCTATGCAGAATCAGGGCAAGGAATTAAGAATTAAAATTAAAGAACACTTAGATAATCAAAAAGATATTCGTATTAAAGCAAAAGAACATCAAATAAGAAGAGATGCGTTACAAGGTCAAATTCGTGAATTAATTTCCCAAAAGAAGGGCAAAAGAGAGAACAATAAAGGTAATAAATCATCTATAGTTGAACTTTCTGAGACTGTAAGTGAAATAGAAAGAATAGAAAGACAATTAATGACTGATGGTACCATTTCACTAAAAAAGGAAAATTCCCTTTTGAAAGTCTTAAAAAAGTTAATATTAAAACGTGACGAATTAATTCCATTGGCTTCAGAACTCAATCTACTGAATATAGATTTAGGAGATATGGAAGGATCAATTCAACTACTAAAAGCAGAAGCAGATGCAGAACACAAAAAAATGTTAGACTTTCATAGCCAAGCAGATGAAATATGGGATGCTATAAAACCAATGTTCGAAGAGAGAGACTTCATACAAGCAGAAGGAGATCGTCTTCATGAGGCATACCTTGAGGGCCGGAAAAATGCAGATGAAGTACATTCTTCGATTGTTGAATTAATGCAAGAAGTCAACCAAATAAGGGATCAAATGAAGGCAGAAATTGAAGAAGGAAAATTGGTTATAGAAAATCATAACCGTTCAGTTAGGGAGTCACTTACTACGCCAGACAAAGATGAAGATTTAGCAAACTCACTTTCAGCAAAATTGATGGAACAAGGTTCTTTGACTTTTGGTGGGACACTTACGGGAGATTTCACTACTTCAGGAAAACCAAAAATGAAAAAACCTTCTCGTAAGTTAGGTACCACTAGGGGACGCAGAAGATAATTTAGTAACCTCTGTCCTGATATTTCGTTTCAAGGCCTTCAATCTCTAAACCAGGCATTGCTTCACCCATCATAGCACTAGCTTCTGCAACTATTCTAGCATCATCATAATGGTGTGTGGCTAAGACAATTGCTTCCGCCATTATTTTTGGTTTAGCACTCTTGAATATCCCTGAACCAACAAATACTCCGTCCATTCCATGTTGCATCAATAATGCAGCATCAGCAGGTGTCGCTATACCTCCTGCCGAAAAAGTCACAACAGGTAATCTATTTCTAGTAATCACTTCATTAAGTACAGAAGATACTTCATTATGTAGATATTCTAAGTCTCCAAATGGAGTATTTTTAGGATTAATATCGAATTCTGACTTATCTTTCAACTTTCTATAACCTTCTAGTATTTTATCGACTGCCAATTCCAAACCATCTTCCGTTTCCAAACTCAATGCTTCAATCTCATTATCAACTAATCTAGAATGTTGTACGGCGCTTACTATATTCCCAGTCCCTGCTTCTCCTTTGGTGCGTATCATTGCTGCTCCTTCAACAATTCTTCTAACGGCTTCAGATAAATTAGTACAGCCGCACACAAAAGGAACATCAAATTTACTTTTATTAATATGGAAAAAAGGATCAGCAGGAGTCAATACTTCTGACTCATCTATCATATCTACTCCTAGTGATTGTAAAACTCTCGCTTCTCCTTCATGACCTATTCTTGCCTTTGCCATAACAGGTATTGATGTAGTCTCAATTATTTCTTTAATCATATCCGGGTGACTCATTCTAGCCACTCCTCCATTCGCCCTAATATCTGCTGGCACTCTTTCTAATGCCATCACCGCTACTGCTCCAGAGTCTTCAGCAATGTGTGCCTGTTCAGCATTCACTACGTCCATTATGACGCCACCTTCCTGCATTCTAGCAAAACCTCTTTTCAGAAGTTCTGTCCCATGGAGTAGTTGGGAAACATCGATTTTCTTTGCCATTATGTGGCCCTAGGAACTAGACTTGATGAACTTTTGTAAACAGAACTCTATCAATTAATCACCTAAAACTGGCGAATCTCCTTCTGCTACTTCCAAATCCGGTGCTTCATCTTCATTTCTCTGCAACCATTCTTCTTGATCATCTGGTAAATCTGTATCTGCAAATATTGCTTCCACTGGACATTCAGGCACACATGCGGCACAATCTATGCATTCATCAGGATCTATTACGAGATATGTATCTGTTTCGCGAAAAGCCTCGACCGGACAAACTGCCACACAATCTTGGTATTTGTGCCCAACACAGGCCTCTGTCACTACATGAGTCATACTTTCTCCCATACATGCGAAGCACTCAATCCATTTGAATACTTGTCTAAATATTTTAATCATCAATATTTTTCTTTATTAATTCAGAAACTATTTTTTCAGGTTTATCTCCGGGATAACATTCTATTTTAAAAATGCCCTTTGCAATCATATTATCACTATTATTGATCTTAATTTTTTCTGAAACCAAACTTGATATATCCAATCTGATATGAAAATTCTTATCTTCATCGATTCTTGCCGATAAATCCTCGTCTAATAATTGCGCCATTGTCTTTTCTCCCAATCTAAGAAATGATTCACAGGCACCTTTTCTGTTGTCAACTCTAGCACTTATCGTTTCTTGTCTAGCTCCATGGATAGATTTACCTTTATCTACACTAATTACGGCACTTTCTCCTGCAATCCATTCAATACTTTCACGTATTAATGATGAATCATCTAGCTCACTTACATGCACCCTCCATGTCGCGCTATGTAAACTCATAACTGTTCCAAAACCAACTAGTCTTTCAAATAATTCATTAAATATTTTCTAATTCTAAGGTGACTCGTTCAAATACTCGACTGATTTCGGATGGCTTGCAATTGGGGCAGCCCCCAACATCAGAGGTCTTTATTATGGCAAAAGGAGCAGTATCAAGGGCAGCAGCAAGAAAACAGAAAGATAAATGGAAAGCTAAACGTTGGTATACAATTAGGGCCCCTAGAAATCCTTGGTCTTTCAAAGTAATTGGGGAAACTCTTGCAGAAGATGACCAGTTAGTAATAGGCCGTCATTACGAGTTAATGCAAAATGAATTAGATGGCGATTTTTCTAAAATGCATGTTAAAATAAGATTTAATGTTACTGAGGTTGTTAATAAAGATGCATTAACCGAATTTATTGGTTACGATTTGATGAAAGATCATGTCCGAAGATTAGTTCGTAGAGAGAGGGGCAAAATCGACGATACAGTTGACTTAGTTTCTAAAGATGGTTTTTATATTAGATTTAAACCATTAATTATCTCACGTGCTAGGATAAAAGCTAGTCAAAAACAACAAATGCGTACTATAGCAAGAAATGTGATATTAAGAGTTGGTGCCAGTTCAACATGGCTAGACATTCAAAAATCATTATTTGATGGGACGCTAGAAAATACAATTAAAGATGAAGTAACAAAGATACAGCCAGTAAAAAATTTATTATTCAGAAGAGTTCAGTTGCTACAATCTGGCGTGTTGATAGATGAAGGTCCAACATTGGACGAAATTCATGAGTTAGAAAAATCAAAAGAGACTATAATTGAGCAAGAAAATGATGTTTTAGTGGCTGCTGAAGCAGGTGCAGAAATTTCGGAATTAGCCGAAGAATCATCAGAAGAGGAAGAATCATCAGAAGAGGAAGAACCTACAGAAGAAAAGAACTCAGAGGATAATGCTGATTAT
>PCAI01000053.1 GCA_002731195.1 Methanobacteriota archaeon
CTACAGTTCCATCAGGTATTGATAAATTAAACCAAACATCGGTAACAGTTCTTGCTTTAATGACCTTACTAACTACATAATTATCATGATCAACTAGATTATTAGAATCTATTCTCAAAGGATAATTATACATCCAAGATTCGTTAGATAAAACAGTCCAATATCTCAGAACGATATCAATATAGCCTTTATTCATTATCCTACAATGAAGAGATGGGGGGCTAGGATCAGCTGCCATAACAATGTATGAGTTGGGCAATGGATCATTGCACTGAGCATCGATTGTGTATTCTGGATATCTCTCTATTCCAAAGATTAGGAAAGAGTCGAGATGTATTCCTTCATTCGCATCTGAACCATCCGATAAGAATAAAAATGAAAGGAAAAATCCATCACTCTGGTGTAAATCGGTAACATTCCAGATCAACCTAGACCATTCTCCTTCATTTGTAGAGAGATTTTGTTCAGTGTAGTTGTAATAATGCGTTTCATATCCTGAGTCAGTTTCTAATAAGATAGAATCGCCACTATCCATTTGCCCCCAGGCATTGGTTACAATCTGCATTGAATAAAAATTTGGACTTTTGACCTTGACTTTGCATATGTATTGAGAATAAAGTGATGACATGGCCGAAGTAAATCCTCCTTGCCCGAGTCCGTGTTCATAACCATCTCCCCACACTCCATCAGAGCATCCATCTTGGTTACTTGTTGTCACCCATGCCCAATGTAATCTGTCAAATCTGTTAGAAGCATACCTATCGCTATCATCACCCGAAACTTTCCAGTGCCAATCTCCGTTTGCACTATTGTTATTCTCCATTCTCCAAGTTCCAGTAGGGAAATCCCCATCCAATGATTGTCCATTTTGCTCATATCCTGCACCAAACCAAGTCGGCCTTCCATATCCCTGTGGCATGTTAGTACAGTATTTTCCCTCATTTCCTTCATCACCACAATTACCATTATCCATATCATCAGACCATGCTGCTATGGGGACTTCTCTTTCTACTCTATCATTATCTGTGTTTCCATCTTGTAAACCAGCATCAACGGCCCCTACTATGACCATTCCGCCACCTAATAAACCATCATCATTTAATGTACTATGGGCCGTATTGGGAATCCAAACAAATTCCAATCTCTCGGATTGTGAACTTGATAAAGTAACATTAAATGTCCACTCATTTATCAAAAAACCAATAGGGTGCCATATCTGAAGAGAAGCGTTTGCAGTTACTTGTGTGGGCTGAAAACCTAATTGTATGAATGTTACATTAATTTGTATTGGAGTACCTTTGATTAAATATTCTTGGACAGAAGAATTTGGTTGTATCCATTCCATTGGAGTTCCCGAAGAATTACCTAATTCTATGTCAAGTGCCCTGAAATCTACAGCATCAGATTTAGTTCCTACCTTGGATTCATTTGTGTTCTCGAAATTTGTAGATGTTAACATCGGGTAAGCACTAACTAGAAGGAAGGTGATTACGATAACATAAGAATAGAGACTACGCATGTACAAGTAATTCGGATGAACTTTTATCTATGAAAGTATGGGGTGGAAGTTTAATCAAATATAAAGCCGGTAATTTGAAAAATATACTAAAATAATAACTCTTCTGTATTTCTCAAATGAAGACCTTATCTCTATTGAATGATACGTCAACGTATGGGTGTAGGCGGGAATTTACTGAAACGTTTCCACTTAGCCATAATTATAATATGCCAAGTTACTATTGTTCCCACCTTTTTATTCTCGATAGCATACCTGATAGATATAGACCTTGATAATGCAAGTATTGGACTAAGGACAGAAATGATTAGTTGGATATTTGCAGCAGGAATAACTTACGGGATTATTTCTCTTGGACTTGCGTTGATTATGAGCGGATATACTCCTTTTTATATTTCAAATAATGGCGGTTGGCTCGCTGTAACTGGATTGAGTAGGAGAAATAATGATCCAGAGTTAATTGACAGAGCGAGATTGAGTGCCTATAAAACCCCCCATGGAACGATGAGTAGACTAGTACATAAGAAAATAAAAAGAGAGAATTATGACATAATGACAGTTCATGGAGGTTTACAGTTACTGGCAATACCTTTGCAAGTCATTCTCATTGCTGTTCCTCTAATAATAATGGAAGGTGTGCCGAAGGACCTCATTAAATCTGACTCTGCATTTCAATTAGGGATAATAGGCTATCTCATTGCATTATGGGCAGCGATTCGGATACATCCATTAATTTCATCTAGGCTAATCGGTGTAGCATACCTGCTGAGGAATATTTTAGGAAGATTTGGGAGAATCTCTTGGACGATGCCATTAATTCTTTATTGGATATTTGCAAGATTCTTCTTAGCCTTGTCATTGAATTGGTTGGGCGTTGATTATGAACAATGGCATGAAATGCAATTAGAGAAGATAATTATTCAGACAGTAGTGGATGAAGCAATCATTCCCGAAAAGGCCTTACTTGATTCGATTGTAGCAATATCAGTACTACCAATGGCCACATTTACTACTTTCTCTGTCCTTAGTGGAATGAAAGAGATGCCGGAATGGATGTTGGGTCAAGAAGAAAAATTAGAAAATGTAAATACAAATGCCCTAGAAGCATCCAATACTAGAGAAGAGAAAAGCGATGATGATCCTTTTGGCTTTTTTAGTAATGATTAGTTAGAAGAAGTAATCTAAAATAAAATTTAGTAATTTCCAACCAGAACCTAAAAATAGCCCGAAAAGGATAATGTTTGGACCATACAAAAACAGAAATATTGCAGAAATTAAAATCAAAGATAATAATAAGAATCTTTTTTCTGTATTTTTACCATCTAGATAATGAACACTATCTAGAGATAAAGGAACAAAAAATCCTACTGTGAAGTATAGAATGTTAAGAATAAAATTTAACAAATTACTCTCCTCTTAATTCAGAAAGTACTTCTTCGAGACGGTCCATTCCTTTAGAAATACCATCTTTATCGAGAGTATAAGCAAATCTAAGATGTCCTTCTCCTGCTTCTCCAAAAGCAGTCCCTGGAGAACATAGTACTCCTCCCCTTTCTAAAATTGCTATAGCTAATTGCTCACTGTTATAGCCTTCCACTTCTACCTTCGGGAATACATAAAAAGCACCATCTGGGACATGGCAAGAAACTCCTGCCATTGCATTTAATCTGTTACAAATTAAATCTCTTCTTGACTTAAATTCTGAGCACATTAATGAGGGGTAGTCAGAGGCTTTATTCATAGCTTCTAAAACTGCATATTGCATTGCATCATTACTACAAGCAGTAACATAATATTGCATTTTGTTTATTTCAATCATAGCCTCTGTATCAGGAGAAAGGACATATCCGATTCTCCAACCTGTCATCGCAAATGTTTTTGAGAAGGAGTTTATTAAGAATAATTTATCATGACCTGCTCCTAAAAAAGAAACATGTTCTTCATTGTATATTATCCGATCATATACTTCATCCGTTATAATCCATAAATCATTTTTTTTAGCAAATTCAACCAAAACATCACGTTGTTCACTTGAAACTGTGGCGCCTGTTGGGTTGCTAGGAAAGTTAACTAGTATTGCCACGGTTTTATCATTTATTCTTGATTCCAAATCATCAATAGTCGGTACAAAACCATTATCAAAATTACAAGGATAGAAATTCGGCTCACCACCGCATATTACTGCATGTTGAGGATATAATGGGAAATATGGCTCAGGAATTAAGACATTGTCTCCTGGATTAACTATTGCCAAAAAAACATCCAAGAGGGCGTTTGTTCCACTCATCGTTATACATACATTTGATTGCCCTAAATTTGGAGACAAGTGAGACCATTGATCGGCTATTTTTTGCCTCAGTTGTGGTAGACCAGCAGTAGTAGTATACTTATTCTTACCTTGTTCCATTGCAGAATTAAAAGCCTCAATGGCTATTTTCGGAGGTTGGAAATCTGGCTCCCCTAGTCCAAACTGGACTGTATCATCTCCAGCCATATCAAACATACGCCTTACTCCCGTAGGCCGTATACTATTTGCACGCTCGGAGAACCTCACCATGGCCTGCCGAGGGATGGCCGGGGGTTTTAAGAAGACTTGATAAAAGTCATCAAAATGGCATTAAGAAATCAATCGTGAATTAATTGTGCATCTAATGCATCATTCGAATTGGCCATATGCGCGTCATCATTTCCAGAAGAGGGAGTGACAATTCCTGTTCGAGTTTTTTGGAAAAAATTAAATTTGGTGCTATATTTTCTTTGTACCATAATTGAATACCCAGTAATAAAAACGAATAATGAAATTGAGGCAACCATTATGATCGAAATAGATTGTGTTTGACTATTATCTCCCCCTCCTTCTATCATTATTAATACCGGGAGAGAATACTGATCCTGAGAAGTTGCTCTAACTTCTATTTCATGGGAGCCGGTAGAAAGTTGATTCGGATAAATTGGCAACCCCCAAGTCAATGGAGTCAAAGGCCCGATTTCTAAAGATGATTCTGTATCTTCAACCCACAATTCATCGGGATTAAAGAAATTCCAGTTGCCCCCATCTATACGATATTGCATTCCTTCAACATCCCCCATTTGGCCCCAGGTATGGCCTATTATTTCTACACAATTAGAACAGGAAGTATTTTCACTATTTACTGAGAGTAGATGATTTTGAATATATGGATTAATAGATACTGTTTGGTTGGTTTCTTTAAGATGTATCGCCAAAGAGACTGCGGCAAAGGCATCGACCATTCCGTATCCAAAGTCTCTGTTCCAATATGGATCTATTTCTGGAGCGCTTGGCTCTCCTCTTCTCTCAGCGGTTTGCTTGAGTACTTCTTTGATTTGCAATGGCGTTAGATCCTCATTCGCCTCAATTAGTAGTGCTATTATTCCAGAAACCGACGGAGTGGCATATGATGTACCACTTCCTCTCCCGGTGTATGTATTCTGTGATGCATCACCTCCAACAAAATTATTGCAACCTCCACTAGTGACACATGCTTCAGCCTGAATTATATTTGATCCGGGTGCACTTATTTCGGGCTTTAATTCGTTTAATGGATTTCCATCTCCATTATCTTTCCTTTGACCTCTACTAGAATAGCTTGCCACAGTATCATCATCTCTATCAATAGTATTCTGGTCATCTGTGGCCCCAACCGTAATTGATAATGACGAAGAACCCATGCCAGATAAGCCATCATTATCTGGTCCATCATTTCCTGCGGCCACTGAAACGGTTATTCCAACTTCCATCGCCTCATCCAATATCCTGCTATGCATATCCGTACCATCTGAGCCTCCATCTTCATGGCTTGTAATTCCCCATGATAGAGAGATGATGTCGATGCCATAATCCTCTTCTGAAGTCCCTTGCCAAGCATCATCTCGATGATCAATTATCCATTGGATACCATTCATTGCAGACTCATAAAACTCTTGCTCAAGTAAATAATTCTCGAAAGGTCCTGCTCCTACATCAGTTCCTATTCTAACATCAATAAGTTTGGCATCTGGTGCAGAACCTGTGAAATTAGAAATACTTCCATCGGCTTCAATCCCTGTTGAACTAGCCATTCCCATACATGCAGTACCGTGTTGATTTGCATCATCAGGATCGAATGTACCATCAGTTGGCCTTGGGCCGAAACCTGCTAGTACACAATTAGGATCTGAAGGATTATAGCAGACTGCATCATAACCTGCAACAAATTTTTCACTTAATCCAGGGTGTTCATTGTCTACTCCGGTATCTGTAAGTGCAATATTAACGCCTTTTCCAGTAACTCCTAAGTCCCATGCTCCCGGATAAATACTTGAATTACTGGCCTTTACAGAAGGTGTTTGAATGTCTCCATAGAAGATTACTGAGCCATATCTTTCAACCATTACTACATCTTCCAATAGAGATAATTGAAAGATTTGCTGCTTCTCAACAGGGCCCAGAAGAAGAGCTTTGACTGAGTTTAATTCCAAACGTATATCAAAACCCATACTTTTGATTTTTGATTTATCTTCTTCAGTTACATCACGGGAAAAGGAAATTCCAATATTTACTAGACCTGTAGAGTTTTGAATAGAATCATGAATACCATTTCTATCTGAATCCAAGGCCGATGTAGTCCACCATGGATTTGAGTTTAGCCATGTAATGTTTTCCTGAAAAGGGAACTCAAAACCATCATTTGAAGTATCATTTTCTTGAAATGAATCGTTATCAATACTTGGAGGTAATGAGATACTGCCGATGAGTGAAAATGTTAGAATCGATACAATGAAAATTGCAACTTTACTATCTCCCATGGGCGTGCGACAAGTAAGTGTTTCTTCAAATAAACTGACACATGATAAACATATAGTAAACAGAAAAATGGTGGGGGCACTGGGATTTGAACCCAGATCAGCAGGTTTCTTCCGCCTAGCGTGCACCTGGCAGGCGCACGCTCTCGGGTTGCGACAGGTCGGTGCTCCAGTTGGTCATCAAAACCATCAGAAAACCATCTCGTCGTCATTCCCGTGCAACTGGAGCCCGCTGTACTACCAGGTTATACTATACCCCCATAGGGATAGCAATCCGAGAAACCTTACTCTTATGATGGTCTCGGTCAAAATTACTAAATTTGTAATAAAATTACGACAAAGGGCCCAAAATTATACTGAATAATAACCATAGTCCGAATATGGTCGATGCGATGCCCCATGCCCTAGGCCTTAATCCTATACTCATTTCCCCAAATATTCTCGAAATTGGCCCGAGAATTAATGCCAAATTACGTGAAATAATGATTGTAAAACCTGCACATATAATAAATATAGTAAGGATTAAAAGTGCTAAAAAGGGTCCAATTAAACCAGATCTAGCTATCCCACCTACTCCTTGAGATATCAAGTCAGGTATTCTAAGCCACAAAAGCCAAGCCAACCAGAGGCCCAAATATGTATCTTCACTAAAACTTTCTTTTGACTTCCAAGAACGATAACTATCAGGTAGTTTATTATATGCTAAATTTGATAGCATTTCAATTTCAATAATCTTCCCTAATTTCAAAATAGATATGCCATGGTAAGTCAACAAGCATGCAAGGAAAAGTTCGACCCAAATCCAAAAGAATCCAAGCCCTAGTGAGGACAATAACGCAACAGGTAATGCCCAATAAGTAAAACCAACTGCTGCAGAATATAATATCAATAGACTACCTGCACCGGGTATTAGAGGTTCTTCAGGGAATTGGAATTTTCTTTCTCTGGGCATCGCCAAAACGATGAGAGGCAGGAATGCAGTAGAGAAAACCAGTGAAATTATCTTAAGTGGGTTATTTCCTGAACCGAATGAAGCTTTGGATGATGCTTCTTCGATTTCTGTTGAAGACATAGAGCCGGGTTTCCATTCCGTGATAAAGCCGGCAGAATCAATGACTAAAACCGCGTCACTGGCTTTATTTGGCAGAGATAAACCGATTCTAGAATCATATTCATCTATTAAGAGAGGCCATGAATCATTTAGAGTCAGAGCATAAGAATCCAAGTAACTGGCTTCCAAACCCTCTCCGGTTGCAATTTGAACATACGATATATCTAATTCTGAATATTGTAAAGATTTGGAAAAATCATCATACTGGAGTAATGCATTCGGAGAACCGTGTTGAAACATGCCGATAACCACTACTTCTGAGTCTTCCATTAAATCAGAAAGAGTCATGGAATTGGTATTGGGATTATGTGATATCAACATAAATGAAGGTGCAGCACCATTGTCTCTAAAGGAGTCGGAATCGATGTCTGGTAAACTAAAAGCAGGACCAAGACTAGCAAATGCTAATAAAATAATGACGCCATATGCAGGAAGAGGCAACATCGCTTCCTTAAGAGAAATAAATACCCACCCCAGAATTCCTATTGGGATTATAATTGCGGCCCACATTCCACTTACCAAAGATTTGGGATCATCAGGTATATTAAAACGTAAAATAATAATCACATTACAAGTATTAGCTGGATCTTGATCCGATAGATCAATACACATATCCACCATATAATTGCCTGATTCCAAGGGCTTATCCGAAGACCACGTATATGTGGTTCTGTTATCTTCTCCAATTCTGATTCCTTGAGGTGATTCAAAATGGTATTGTCTTAAATCCTCATCATCCCACTTTCCATGATACATACTACTCCACTCAGTTGGACCGACTATCTCAAAAATTTGGTGGGAAAAATCAGTTAACCCCCACGGAGAAATTGGAGTCATCTCGACCCTAACCATCCTATTTGCATCAACTAATGTCTTAACTTCAACATCGACCATGTGGCCTTCGAACATTAACCCCGATGTTACGTCATAAGTTCCCCACAAAAGCGCCCCAGATTCTACACATTCATGTCTAACATTTATTGACAAATCTATAGTATCGCCTTTATTTAGGCTAATATTGACTTCTCCTGAATTTACAGAAAATTTATGCGGAGAAGTATAACCTTCGGACATGGAAATAGATTCTGTGTATTGATTAGAAATAACTGATATTCCTCCCATTATGAGAGATACTTCAAATTGAGTCTCAGAACCAACTGGACTGGGCAAGATATCTGATGCTTCGCAAGAATTACTGCCACTACCTTCTAATGAAGCAAAAAGTATCACAGAAATATTTCCTTCAAATCTAAAAGATTCTTCAGTAGGAGAAGATTGTGCATTTAATATGTTTGGATTTAGAGTAGAACTGGTTCTACTAAATGATACACTACCTTGAGGAAATCCAGTCAAAACCGACCAATTTCGATCTAGGAATGGAGATTCACCATCTCCTTTAATGAATAGCATGTGATTATCTGGGTAATCATAAGTTATTCCTGGGCCATTATTCTCATCAAATGTTTGAGCACTCGAAATAGTAGAAGTGAATAAAAATGTAATTATTATCAGTAGCAATGACATTTGATAACAATTATTGCTATTTGATGACATGATAATACCTATTTATTTCGAAAATTAATTATAATTAGAGGAAAAAGTCAATGGCCAAGATTGCCATTACCGATCCAGAGATTGTCGATATGAAGTTAACACTGTGCTTACCGAGATAGCCGCGGTTTTCAAATAATGCACCTAATAAAGAGTCCAATTGGCAACCTAACCATCCAATGACTGTAATGCAAATGAAAAAGAACAGTGGAGGAATGATGTCCCCATTCAAAGCACCCAAAAGAGTAGAAATTATGGCTATTATTAGCCCTCCGTAAAAGGCCGCTATGGTGCCAGTAGGAGACATCCCTCCATTAGTACCGGCAGGAACTGCTTCTAAAGTTGTAATAATTCTAGTTCTTGGATCTAAACTTCCTATCTCAGATGCAAGAGTATCTGAAGAAGCAACCCCCACGCATGCGCAAAATGCTAAATAAGCAAAATCATGCCCCCCTAAGACATAATTAATTATGGCAATTAATGATGCCCCTCCTCCATTTGCAAGAACGTTTTTCCAGCCTCTCTTGCCCTCATTGGATTCTTCAACTGAAAGTAGTGCTTTATCTTCATACCTCCATTTTGTGACTATCGATGATATTATCAAAAAAAACATAAGAACGATTAGCCATGTCCAATGACCAAGAAGAGAGACCAATAACCCAACTGACAAAGCAGCCACTAGACCACCCAAATCAAGGAAATCATAGAATCTGGAAACTAATAACAATATCATAACCAATGTTAGTGAAATTAATAGTTCGCTAGTCACTTCTACTCAACTCCCCATGTTGCTGTTAGCATATGTTGTCAAGAATCATTCCCCTGTTATGCCATTTTGAGAGTCTGTAATTTTAATACCTTTTAATAATTGATTGGCAATAAGTAATATGGATATTATTAATATAAATGTCCAAATTATCGATATCAATAGAGAATATGTTTCCCCCAGACCATATCTTTCAGGAAGGAAATAAGATAGAAATGAAGTAGCGTTCCAGAAGGAATGGCCAAAGATGGCCAACCCCAATGAGAGATATATTGACTTTGGGAGCATAATACCAGAAGATGTTGGAGTATCAGATCTCATAGATGAATCATTGCTAGCTTCAAGATTATCTAATATGGACAAATTTTTAATCTCAAATTGATTAAAGACATTTCCAGAACTATCCAATAATAGCCAAGGATGCTCATTTTTTACCGATTCTGACTTATTTCTTTCTAGCATTGAATTAAAATCTAGAGCAGGTCCATCGTGCCCGGAGGAGTCTCCATCTCCATCAAAATCAACTCCAATTCCTTCAATAAAATCTAGAGCACCATGAGACCAGGTTTTTGCATACCATTCAAGTTTAGTCTTGAAATTTGTTTCCTTTGCTAACCACCCTATAGCCGTACCAGTTACCGCAGCCCATACAGCATGACCTGGAATAGAACCTATACCTCTAATCAAAATTGTAATAGTTATTCCTAACGGCCCACCCATTAGTGAAATTCCTATATATTGAAAATTTTCTATTAGTGCAAAACCTAAACCCACTGTGAAGCCTATCTGAAATCCATGTTTTGGGCCTTTTATTGAGGGTAAGAATAGTGCTACTGCAATCCCTTTAAAGATTTCTTCACAAAATGGAGCACTTAATGCAAGCAAACATAACTCACTAGCCCATATTGGAAATGTAGAAGGAATTATAGCAGGAGCAGCAAAGCTATTGAAAATGAATGCAGGAAATGCTGAGGCCATCCCTGCTAGTAGCCATGTTTCTGCATCTCTTCTCTTTGTTGGTAAACCAAGTGATTGAGTCGAAGTACCCCACCAAGCAAGTACAGGTAAAGAAAATCCAATTAGCCATAATGGTATTGCAATTATTGCGAATAATATTACTCCTTCTAAACTCTGAGAATAGAAGAAGAAGAAAGACGAAACAATACCGACCACTACCACCGAGATAAAAACGAGCCATAATTGATTTGTGGGGGGTAAATCAAGTACGGAATCATCTCTAATAATGTATCTTTTTAATTCGGTCTTCACATCTGTTTGCAATGACCCTCCAGAAGGTAACGGGTGAAGATACTGTCCCTTTTCACTTGGATAAGCTAATTTAACATGTATCAAACGAGGCCGATATAACCGAAGTATGATAAAAAGTAGTGGCACACTGCAAATGCTGCCTGATAATGTCATAATTGGATGCTGATCAATTATTCCAACAATAATAAAGAGAGATGTGTATAATAAGAAAAAGGCAGGTAAAACAGTACCAATCATACTGAAATAAATTTTCCATGGGCTACTTTTTCGGGCTATCCGGATATCATCAGGCGCCCTACTTAACCTAGTTGGATAAGGAACTCTAAACTTTCTATTTAGAGAATCTACGATAATCTTATCATCATTCATTATTAACAAATCCTAGTGCCACTCAGATCGCCCATCACTCTTGATGTTCAAAGCATCCGGTGCGGTTTTTCATCACGGTGGCGTACCTCCGAAGAGGTATCTACATATTGGATTTCGCACACTTACAATATTGCCCCACACGAACCACAAAATAATTCATTGCGTTTATTGTCCCTCTGCATAGACCACTGCCCGCATGCTGGGCAAGGCGGCAATCCTTTCTCGCTTGATTTCACTGCTGGGCCACGAAAAGGTCTTTTTTTGGTAATTCTATACCAACCTTTCTTTGGACGCTTCACCTTAGGCAACTAATCACCATTCATTGCAGAGAAGTGGTTGTTGAAGATACTTCGTATATTTTTACATAATTTAAGGAGAGAAAGTATTCAAAAATGAGGAAATGGTTTGTTGAAAAGTATCAATAACCCAGTCAATAACCCAGATAAGCAAATCGTAGATAACCAGTGAAGCAAGGAAGAGCGGAATTACTACAAAAATAACCATGAAATATACATAAAAGACGAACCAACGTTTTTTATGATTTACCTTATGAAATTCTATTATTGGAGAAAATATCCATAATATCAATGAAACAAATGAGTTTAATAGACTATTCTTATCCCTATATTTTTCTATTGTAAAGTCCACAACATCTTTTGCCATTTCATCAGGATTTGGAAGATTGTTCAATACTTCTCCTAAATCCTCAACCGATTGAATTCCGACAGAAGTGCCATCAGTTCTCCAGTCTGGGTTAAAAAGTTGATAAATTTTGACAAAGTACATCCGTAGAAAAATACAGGAAATTAGTGCTGGAATAAATAAATAAGGAAATATGACAGTTAACAATATCAAAGGAACTAACCATGAAATTTCGATAATAGTTGGAGCGTTTTCGGTTTGTATTTTCTTGTTTTCGGGATTCGCTGCTTGGAAAAATAAAAAAACAATCAATAGGAGAAGGACTGCCCAAATAAAAACTCCCTCGTAGAATCCTTGTACATCGCTCATAAATTACCGACTCATCGAATCTTTTTGAAAATGTTCATAATTCTTGTGAATTCAATACGTTCTTTGAGATACCGGCGGAATAATTTACTTTACCTTCATCACAAAGCATGCAAATTACAATCGTTGGAGCTGGAGTTTCGGGCTTATCAACAGGAATAAGATTATTAGAACAAGGACATGGTGTAAAAATAATCGCTAAGGAATTTAGTCCTAATACTGTTTCAGATGTGGCTGCAGCATGGTGGTATCCATTTCTTGTAGAGCCAGTTAAGAAAACAAATAAGTGGTCCTCAGAAACATTCTATGAATTAATTAGACTGAAGGAAGAAGAAAATGTCGAATGTATTACATTGCGCTTAGGAAGAGAGTACTTGAAGGAAGAATGTGATTTACCTGGATGGAGTTCAGAAATACCCCATTTCAGAATTCTTAAACAATCTGAAGTTGCAACTGGATATAATTATGGATGGGAAATTGAGGCCCCAGTAATTGAAATGAATCATTATATGCCTTGGCTACTATCTAAATTCAAGCAATTGGGAGGAACATATGAATTTGGAGAATTCTCAACATTGGAAGAAGTCCCTGGAGAAATAATAGTGAATTGTTGCGGACTAGGGGGGAGGGAATTATGTGGTGACAATGAATTGAGGCCGGTCAGAGGTCAAGTTATCTATATCAAACAAGATCCTGGTTTTGGAAGATTCGATCAACAACCTGAAACACTAACTTACACAATTCCTCGAAGAGACATCACAGTCCTAGGAGGGACAGCTCAAAAAGATGATTGGGGAGAAGATGTAAGGATTGAGGATACTGAATATATTCTTTCAAAATGCGAAGAATTATGGCCAGAATTAGATAGAGGAAATATTGTTGACACCGCAGTAGGATTGAGGCCTTCTCGCTATGAAGTAAGATTGGAAGAAGAAATCATTAATGGCAAAATGATCATACATAATTATGGCCATGGAGGAGCCGGCGTGACACTCTCATGGGGTTGTGCTGATGAAGTGGTTAAAATAATAAAAATCAATATGCAGATTTCGTAGTACTAATTACAACTGCACCAATTTTATACGGATCACCATTCGATGCGGGCCTTCTGTCTTCAAGGCGCCCTTTCCACCCATCTTCTATTGTCCCAATAGGAATACGAATCGAGGCCCCTCGATCTGAAACACCATAAGAAAACTGATCTATTGATTGAGTCTCATGTAGTCCGGTTAACCGTTGTTCATTGTGTGCACCATATACTGACATATGCTCCTCAATTTTTCTACCAAAGGCCTCACAGATGTCTGTGAAAAGTTTCTCACCGCCTTCATCTCTCATTCTTCCATCACTGAAATTAACATGCATTCCGGAACCATTCCAATCGCCTTTTATTGGCTTGGGATGATATTCAATATAGTATCCATATTTCTCTGTCAATCTATCTAACAAATAACGTGCGACCCATAATTCATCACCTGCTTGTTTCGCTCCCTTAGCAAAAATTTGAAATTCCCATTGCCCACATGCAACTTCTTGGTTTATTCCTTCAAAATTAATACCGGCTTCTAAGCACAAATCAGCGTGTTCTTCAACAAGGCTTCTACCATGCGTATTTTTGCCTCCAACTGAACAATAATAGAGGCCTTGTGGTCCAGGGTAACCTCCAACGGGGAAACCCAATGGGAGTTGAGTATCAACATCCATGATAAAATATTCTTGTTCATACCCAAACCAAAAATCATCATCATCTTCTTCGATTGTCGCCCTGC
>PCAI01000054.1 GCA_002731195.1 Methanobacteriota archaeon
AGTTACCTTGCGAAAACATCTCGGCAGCGGTAATTGCAACCACAAGTGCAAAACCTGATTTAAAAGTTGAAGTGTCACTTATACTTCCATGATACCAATCCCATTCAATATCTTCAGGAGTATGCGCCTTGGCATCATAAATCAAACTGCTAATATCTACAATAAACAGTATCAATATTAAAGCAGTAATTAGTAAAATTATCGATAATGCTTGGATTTTATCTGTTTCAAGGGACGCAGGTAGTCCACCATATGAGGTATATCCTGCAGTAACAACGCCTACTGCAACCATGGGAAATAAGGGATTCATCCCAACTAAAATTTCCATCACTTTACCAATAGCAATAAATTCTGCAAAAAGAAAGGTGAACATATACAGTATTGAAATTAAGCCAACATAAATCTGCATCGGCCTTCCAGCACGAGACTTAGCATAATCAGCAAGAGTAACTCCATTAGGCAATTTTTTCCTAATTATGGGGCCTACATAGGCAAGCAGAAGAAAAGGTGTAGAAGCAGATAAAGCATAACCAAAAACATCCCAAAATCCTCCATAATATCCTACTTCAGATGGCCCCAAAAGAATCCATATGCCCATTCCTGATGCAAAAAGACTAAGCATAATACTCATGGTATTTTGAGTTCCTCTAGCGGATAAGTATCTGTCACTATCAATTTCTTTCTTAGATGTTGCTTGGTATCCAATATATCCGAATAATCCTAGTGTAGCAAGTATCAATATGTAAGCAATATTTGTATTCATTTCTCATTCCTCCGCTGGAATTACCCAGATCAGGTTCATGGGTCGTTACTTTCGTAACCTCTCAGCAAAAGCTCCCCAAATTCGGACGGCTGCAGAATGTTATTGAATGTTACTAATTATCATCTGATTGCATAAACGGGTAATCCCATTCTTGCGGTATTTCCAGTGTTCTTTTTATTGAGCGTGGACTTATCCATCTAAGAAGATTCAATGGCCCTCCTGCCTTATCATTCGTACCACTTGCTCTTGCACCTCCAAATGGTTGTTGGGCAACAACAGCCCCCGTAGGCTTATCATTGATATAGAAATTTCCAGCAGTAAATCTAAGTGCTTTAAACGCCTTTTCAATATCCTCTTCATTATTAGCAAAAATAGATCCAGTAAGTGCATAAGGAGATGATACATCACAAATTCCTAGTATTTCTTCAAATTTTTCATCATCATAAACATAAACAGTCAATACTGGTCCGAATATTTCCTCAACCATTGTTTCAGAATGAGGATCATTAGTTACTACAATAGTTGGCTCAATAAACCATCCAACTGCACTATCATAATTCCCTCCCACTATAATTTTACATGATTGGTTATTTTTGGCTCTATCAATATATCCAGTAATCTTTTCAAAGGATCTTTTATCAATTACCGCTGTAATAAAATTGGAGAAATCTCTAGCATCTCCCATCTTAATTTTCCTTATCTCATCACATAGCTCATCAGAAATACTATCCCATACTGATTTCGGCACATAAGCACGACTTGCTGCAGAACATTTCTGCCCTTGATACTCAAATGAACCTCTGAGTAATGCCACTAATAATCCTCTATAATCACAATCTGGATGGGCTACAATGAAGTCTTTACCTCCTGTTTCACCAACGATCCTAGGATAAGAACGTAGTTTTGGTAGGGCAAGACCTATTTCTTGCCATAGTCCTTGGAAGGTTGCGGTTGAGCCAGTAAAATGTAAGCCTGCAAAATCGGGATTAGATAAAGCCACTTCCGTAATTTCAGCGCCCGAACCCGGGAGGAAATTTATTACTCCATCTGGCAATCCAGCTTCCATCATTAATCTCATAAGTAAATAATTGGAATAATATGAGTTACGACTTGGCTTCCAAACAGAGGTGCAACCTACTATCGCAGGTGCACTAGGTAGATTTGCAGCAATACTTGTAAAATTAAATGGCGTTATCGAAAGGACAAATCCTTCCAGAGGTCTTATTTCTGTGGAATTTTTTACACCAGGAGGAGAAACTAATGGCTGAAAATCTTCATGGAATCCACGAGCATAATGGCAGTTAAAACGCCAGAAGTCAATTAATTCACACGCAGAATCAATCTCTGCTTGAAAAACAGTTTTTGATTGATTAAGCATCGTTGCAGCATTAATCTTCATACGCCATTCTCCTGCCAATAGGTCTGCACATTTCTCAAAAATTGCACACCTCTCTTCTAATCCCAGTTCTATCCAGGATTCTTGGGACTCCACGGCAGACTTACATGCTTCTTCCATTTCCTTTCTCGTTGCCAAATGAACTCTAGCAATGACATGTTTGTGGTCATGTGGTATTACTTGTTCAGCAATAATGTTTGTAAAAATTTCTTTTCCATTTATTATACATGGTATATCTATGACTTCACTCATTTGTTTATCTAATTCATTTTGTATTTCCAAGCGTTCTTCAGACCCGGGCGCATATTCAAGTATCGCTTCATTGACTGGCTGTCCATTCATGTCCATCCGTATGGGCATATCTTCTATATTGTTACGCATTGTAATCCAACTAAGACCAAGAGTCAGGCTCGTCTTTCTTATGTTTTTTACCTATTTTATAGCAAGATTTGCATAAAGCTACTCTTCTTGAATCACTTGATAGTCCAGAGTCGCCCCAAACATCCAAGGCCCAATCATATGCCTTTTTCCTTCCTCCTACTTTTTTATCTGCCCAATTGTCGCAATTCGCTACATCGCATCTTAATTCGCCAATATATTCTTTCTTCTCTGCTTCTATTTTCCCTGAAGACACAGTAGTGGCCTTTCTTCTCTTACGGGCATTAGATTTGAATCCCATGTTTATCCGCCCATATCTATTAATTAGAACATTTCCTTATTTTCTGGAAGATCGAATGGGCCATTAATTGATGCGATAGACGCTTCTCTATCTGGGCCAACTCCAATGCTGACAATAGGAACACCTGCCAATTTTTCAATTCGCCTAATATAATTCAACATATCTTTAGTTAATGCTCCAAAACCAGTATTCTCAACTCTAGACTTATTTGCCATTACTATCCATTCTGATTCCGTCATGGCTTCAAAACCTGGATGCGTTTCATAAATCGGTTTACATTTAGCCAATTCTATGCTGGTCGTTGGCATCATCTGTAGTAGTTTTCCTTCTATCTCATAACCAATACAGATTTTGATTTCATCCAATCCTCCTAGGACATCAAGTTTTGTTAGAACAAGGCCTGTATAGCCATTTAGCCTATTACTTTCTTTCAATGCCACAATATCCAACCAACCCGTTCTACGGGGCCTTCCAGTAGTTGTCCCAAATTCATTACCAATTTTGGCCATATGCATACCTGCTCCTTTTTCCAATGAAAGTTCTGAAGGAAATGGGCCATTACCCACTCTTGTCGTGTAGGCTTTAGTTATTCCAAAACACTGTTCAACATGGCCTGGATGAACTCCTGCTCCATGTGTGGCATTAGCTCTGCATGTGACTGACGAGGTAACATAGGGATAAGTCCCTTGATCTATGTCCAACATTGCGCCCTGAGCACCTTCAAGCAGAACATCTTCGCCATTTCTTAATGCAAAGTCTACCATTAAACCGGTAGGCTTAATCGATTTCGAATATCTTTCCAAAATCCACTTCAAATCATTTTGTAATTTTTCCCATTCTATTCTAGAATCAACGCCTACTGACTCAAGTTGCCCATTCATCCTTTTAGAGGTGTTTTGCAAATATTCTACATCATCTACTACATTGGCGATATCTGCAAATCTTATACCAACTCTTTCGATACGATCGCGATAAGCCGGGCCTATCCCTCTCCCAGTTGTCCCTACAACTTTATCTGCGCTATCATATAGTCTATGAAAAGGGAGAATTACTGAAGCACGTTCACTTATGAAAAGCCTCTTACCTTCTGGACGCTCGCCTGATAATTCATGCCATCTATCCAATTCTTCCTCTAAAACCCAAGGATCAATTACCATTCCGTCTCCTAATACCATAGAACAATGTAATGATGAGACTCCAGAAGGTATCTGATGTAATTTCAATGTAGTATCGCCATATACTACAGTATGTCCAGCATTATTGCCTCCTTGGAATCTAACTGCCCAAGTTGATTTAGCAGCCAATTGGTCTATGGCTTTCCCTTTTCCCTCATCTCCCCATTGGGCTCCAAGTATTACAGTGGCGGGCACATATTGCCTCCCATCGCCGAAGGTGTTTGAATACTTTGTATGGATATGTTGTTAAATCAATTTTCAATTTCAAAATTATCCATGTGCTTCTTCAAATTTTTTCATAAATCTTACAAGCTCAATGACACTTTCTTTACTGATATAATTGTATAAACTTGCTCTTATTCCTCCTACACTACGATGGCCCTTAAGTCCTCCCAAACCACAGTCAAATGCTTCTTTCAAGAAAATTTCTTCTAATGATGTATCATTCAATCTCCAAGTTACATTCATTTTAGATCTAGATTCTATGGCTGCATGAGGCTGCCAAAAATCTGTTCTATCCAACTCCTTATACAGTAAATCAGATTTTTCTTTATTTCTACGAATGGCTTCTTTCATACCTCCATTTTTCTCAAGCCATGCGAAAACACGTCCAAGAACAAATATTCCAAATGTATTTGGTGTATTAAACATTGAACCTTTTTCGATATGGACATTGTAATCTAGCATCGTAGGAATATCATTTCCAATCCGAGAAATCGCCCAAGGGGAGAGAATAACAAGTGTTATCCCACTTGGCCCAAGATTCTTTTGTGCACCTGCATAGACAATATCATGTTTTGAAACGTCTATTTCTACTCCGGTAATATCTGAACTCGCATCAACAACTAGTGGCTTACCACTACTACTGGGAAGATGATGATACTGAGTCCCATAAAGAGTATTATTGGAAGTATAATGTACATATACTGCATCATCTCTGATATCATACTCTCCGTCTTTGGGTACCTTTCTGAATCCATTTGTTTCATCACTCCATATGTTTTTTGCATCTCCTATTCGGCTTGCTTCTTTTAATGCCTTTTTTGACCATCCTCCGGTGATCAGATAGTCTGCTTTTTCTCCTTCTCTAAGTATATTCAAAGCAGTCATATAAAATTGGAGAGATGCACCCCCCTGTAAGAATAATATTTTATATTCTTCTGGTATTGATAAAACTCTTCTTACACTTTCTCTGGCTTCGTCTATAACTTTCTGGAAAACTTCACTTCTGTGGGAAATTTCTAGTAATCCAAATCCACTCTCATTCAAATTAGGGAGTGAATCAGATACTTCTCTGATGACTTCTAGAGGCAATCCTGCAGGTCCAGCACCAAAATTATGTATCCGCCCGTTACCATCCATGGAACTATGAAGGAGTGATAGGTCTTTGACTACATCGGACAAATCCTCCAATAGGGGGAGAAGTTCATTTCTATAATGCATGACCGGTGAATGTGATATGCATCGGACTTGTTATGCTCCAAGGCGCCAGACATGTCCATATTTCATCTCTGAATGAGGCCTCAAAAGATTGTGGAATACCTATTAAGATAGTAGAATTAAGGAAATCATCAGATTTACTAAATCAAAATATCCATGCCCTAGTCATCCCAGGAGGCGAATCAACTACTATGCGCCTAACTGGCAACTCTTCTAATTCACTTATTCTTCCTAAACTCTTAGATTGGCTAAGAAAAAATCCAAAAATACCTGTACTTGGTACATGTGCTGGTGCAATCTTACTTTCTGATCCTCAAGATGACAAAGAATCTTTAATCAATGCTTCAATTAATAGAAACGCATACGGCAGGCAGATAAACTCATTTCAAGCCGTTGTAGAAACATCATTACTCAACAGATCTTTCCCTGGGATTTTCATTCGTGCACCTAAATTTGATTCCAACATATCTGCTGATAATATTGTAGCTACTTGTGATGGAGACATAGTTGGTGTAAGAAAACACAACAGAATAGCTCTAACATTCCATCCCGAACTTTCTGAAGATATTGGTTTCCATAGTTGGATAATAGAACAAGCAAAGGCTGTTCTGGGGGACTCAGATGCCACTTAATCTTACTCTACCTCAAGTTCCCAATCTATATGAGGCACCTGAAAAATCTGATACAGAAGGATGTATTCAGTGTCAAATGGGTAGTAAATTAGTTTTATTTATAACAGGGCATTGTCATTGGCAATGTGATTATTGCCCTCTTTCTGAGAATCGTAGAGAAATAGATTGGATGTATGCTAATGAAAGGAAATGTGAAAATTTTGATCAGGTAATAGAAGAAGCGTATGCAATGCGCGCCACTGGTGCCGGAATAACTGGAGGAGATCCATTGATGGCTAAAGATAGGACTCTTGAAGGGATAAAACGTTTGAAAGATGAATTCGGGCAAAGCTTCCATCTACACATGTACACCAGTATCCCCTTTCGGAAAGAATGGGCAAAAGATTTCGCAGAAGCAGGTTTGGATGAAATAAGATTCCATTTTTTAAATCTAGATTCCAGCAAATATAAAGAAACCATTGAAGCTTGTTCAAATGCAGGAATATTAACTGGAGTTGAAATTCCCTGTGAGCCGGATAAAGAAAAAGAATTATTATTTTTACTAGAAGAATTAAGAAGTTTTGAAATATCGTTTATCAATATAAACGAACTAGAAATAACAGTAGGAAACCATGATAATATGGAGTTAAGGGGGTTTAATCTATCTACAGAAATAACTGCTGGGGCGAACGGTTCAGCTGAACTAGCTATTTCAATGAAAGAAAGAGTAGATGCAGCAGAATTAGGCGTCCCAGATCCTCTTGATGCAGAAATAAAAGAGCCATATGGATTTCATGTTAAGTTTTGTACTGCAGTATACAAGGACGCGGGACAACTTCGTAGACGATTCCTCCGCAGAGGGGAATCAACTATAGCACCCCACGAAAATCTTACTGAAGATGGTACTATAGTTTTTGGAGCCATTTCTTCATCTGATGAAGAATACGATAAATGGATATCAGAAATAATGCAAGAAACAAACCTTCCTCGTAGATTTATTTACTGGGACTCAGACCATAAAAGGATTGAATTGCCTTTAGTAGTTGCTGAATCAATTGCTAATGATATAGAAGCACCTGTATCACTGGTAGAGGTATTGCCTACCTTTGAAAGATTGGAAATGACTGTAATATGGCTAAATTAGTGTATTAAATAATACTTATTTTGAACACATTGATAGAGTTTGGTACAACTAGTCTGTTCGTGCCTGTCCAAAGACTAGATTTGAGTAATTCAAAAGTCAATCCTTTTCGTCGCCTTTCTGCATCTCAAGTCATAGCATGGAAAAACTGTCCAAGGCTTTGGTATTACGGTTGGAGAGAACGTCTCAAAACACCACTCCCTCCTCAAATAATTAGGGGAAATGCTGCTGAAGAATGTATTTGTAGGGTCCTTCGTGATTCTCCACTATACATAGGCCCTGAGGATGATCAAGATATGACTTCACCAATTGATGAGACAGGATCTCCTGATTTAGACCAGGCGGAAGGATGGATTGGACCATCTTTGGAGTTAAGGCCTAATGACATGTGGCCACACAGTCGCATCGAATTGGAAGAGTGGGCAATTGCACGGGCCAATTACCATTTCCCGGGATGTTGGGAGAGGGCAGTAGATGATTGGGAATCAATCCCCAACCGTATTGGCAATTCTTCAGACATCAGTCCCGAAGAAGGCCTAAATATGGTTATTTCAGGGATACGGATGCATCTAGATGAATTACAAAGATGCATTGATGGAGGAGAGAATAGAATTATGAAACTTTGGAGGAAAGGTAAATTTAGAGAGCACTGGCCATCCCCTGATGGTTTTCCTAGACTATGGACAAAAATCAATCCAGCTGCCTCCGAAGGAGATATTTCTTGGATTGAGTCGTGGGAATATGCTAGGCCATGGTTCGTCGACCCTGATGCCACTCCTTTCTCTCAAACAACTTCACATCCAGATGGTTGGTTTCAAGGAGAATATGATTTAGTTTATAGGTGGTCAGGGAAATCTAGTATCATAGATTTGAAAGCATCTGTAGGCAAAGGAGATCGTTCTGCAGGTTATGTGGAACAATTACGATTGTATGCTTGGTTGTGGTGGGAAACACATGAACGCTTAGATGAAGTAGAGGACTTGGAGATATGGTATTTAGGTGTTGAAAAGGTAAAAAAAGTTCCCACACCAAGTAAAGAGGACATGATCCAATTAAATATTGAATTGTTGGAAATTTACAATCTAATCCATGCGCGTGACCCGGATATTTCTGACTGCCCAACTCTCCCTCTGCCTCTGAATATATTTCATGACGGAGGAATTCCCGCAAACCCTTCAATAGATAATACTCCGAAGTCACGTTGCAGGGTTTGTGGATTACGAGCCATATGCGAAAGTAGTGATTATGAAACAGAACTACCTTCAATGAATAGAATAGAAAGATTTGGGCATGCATGGCCAGTAACCTCTTTGGGGGAAATAAAAACTAGATTTTCAGTAACTGGAGAAGTTCTGCATCTCCAAGGTCCAGAAATATCCGATAAAAATGATATTCAATTGAGTTTTACTCTCCAACATGGCTATGACCGTGCCAAAGTTAGAAATCATAGAAATGGAGGTTTCACAAGTATCTCAAGATCAATTTCCGAAGGATCAAAAATTAGGATAGATAATGCTTTATCTTCGTTATGGAAAGGGCAATTGGTAATCGATCTAGATGAAAAATCAGAGATAAGTATTCTCAATGATTCATTTGACGCCCCTATTGTTGATGTAGAAACACGAATTAGCGTGGTTGGTAGAGTATGGTCTATTGACGCCTTTCCAGATGCCAAAGAAATTAGAAGATGGTCAATAACTTTAGTGGATGATTCCGGGTCGAGTGGAGGTGTAGCTTTCAAGCAATTTATACCAAATTCTGCCGCTGCTATCACTAGAGGTGACGAAATCGCCATACTAAATGGTGAATCAGGAGAATTCGCAGGGAGGCCTCAGATAAAAATTGGCCCAGGCACTAGAGTCGTCATTCTTAGAGATTCTGAAGATATCGCTCCCTTCTAGAAATAATTGGCGCCGAGAGAGGGATTTGAACCCCCGAATCCAAGGATAATGGATTTCGAATCCATCGCAATACCGGGCTATGCGATCTCGGCTATGTTGTTTCCAAACTTGGATTAGAAATAAGTCTGACTAGTGCCTCCGAGGAGTATGCGTGTTGAAGTCGAGAGCCAAGGAGAGGTGTTTAATTTGGAATCTGAAATTCCTTTATCAATAAATCAAATTTTGAGTAAATTGGAAATACCTCCTTCTACAGTACTTGTAGTATACGACGGAACCATACTTCCGCATACTTCCATAGTAGAATCTGATGTTAGATTAGAACTAATCACCGTTTCTTCTGGTGGTTGATTTATTATTTAATTGATAAATTTAGAATATTTCAACTCTTCATTTACATAATTTTATTTCTTAATCATTCCATTAATTTAAAATCATTCTTAAATTTCTGTAATACAAGTAAATTGGACGACAGAAGACAGGCAAAAATCACTGTTTAGCACGCTTACGAGACGCTTTTCTTCGGCGGAGCTTCTTTTTTCTCCATTTCCAACGCTGCTGCCCTCGCTTCTTCCATGCACGAGAGCCACGCTTCATTCGGGCCGCCGACTTACTGCCCCTATATGAGCGATTCGTGCATACTTGATTTTCTGTGGTGGGCAATACAGGATTCGAACCCGTGTCACCGGCTTAGAAGGCCAGCATGATATCCAGACTACACCAATCGCCCATTAGGCCTACGCGGTGGCCTCTCTTTGATGAACTTAACACATAAGTCACACTACTTCATTTGGTTTTGAAAAACTTAGCACATTTGGGGCATCTTGTCGGAGTACTCACTCTTCTTCTATCCCATGTGTGCCCACATTCTCCGCATATCCACTGCCTTTCTGGCAATTTTTCCAACACCTGTTGCCGTAATTCTCTTAGTATTATGGAATCTTTTAATTTAGGAGCAGGAGCAATTTTACTAACAAGTCTACTATGTTTCCCATCATGATCAGTTAATCCTGCAGCATGCAATAACTCATGTACTAGTGTATGTAAGTACAATGCCTTGTCTCTATTAAGAATTGGATTAATTGCAATTACAATCGGACCAGGAGATAATTTCAGTCTGCGCCTTCTGAATAGTTCATTGTGATTACATTCAAATCTAGTAAATCCTAGCCTTGACTCTCCTTTTTCAGTCCAAATTAAATTAACTTGTTTATCTAGATGATTGAGAAAAGGCGCTTCTTCCTCTTTAAGAAGAGATTTTACTTCTTCTAGGATGCCATCGGGCATATTTGGTGTATTTGGCATACCATCCTCCTCCTCTACTCGCCCCATGGTCTTCGTATTCCATTCTCCTTAAATGGTCACCGTCAAACGCGAAGTCAAAGGGCGTGTGGCGCAGCTTGGAAGCGCGCTTCCTTGGCATGGAAGAGGCCCCGAGTTCAAATCTCGGCACGTCCACCATGTAAATCTCACATAGGAGTCTCAAGCTTTATTTTATTATGTTAATGAATAATCATTCGTTTAATTAAATATAAATAATAATTTATTTCTAAATACGTTTGTCTAAATAAATAGTTTTTTTATATTCAATTGTATTCTTTATACTATTTTTTATAACTATTTAAATAGTATTGATTAGTTTATTTTTTCAATCGAACAAATAATAAACCTAATTGCTAGACGAGATTCATGGTAGATAGGGCGAAATTAGAATATATATGGCTAGACGGATATGAACCAACTCAGAATATGAGAAGTAAGACATTAATTCGGAATAACTTCTCTGGCAGCGTTGAGGACTGCCCCACGTGGTCTTTTGATGGCTCTTCTACTAAACAAGCTGAAGGAGGAAGTTCTGATTGTTTGTTAAAACCAGTGTCTGTTTTTCCAGATCCACAAAGAATTGATGGTTTTCTTGTAATGTGTGAGGTTTTGAATGCAGATGGTTCTCCTCATCCTAGTAACGGCAGGGCGACAATCGAAGAAGATGATGATGATTTTTGGTTTGGGTATGAACAAGAATATTTTATCATGGATGTTGATACTCAACTCCCATTG
>PCAI01000055.1 GCA_002731195.1 Methanobacteriota archaeon
ATCTTCGTCAGCATCGGAATAAACGATAAAGAATTGAAGATTATCAGTAGTAGTAAAATTAGAATTGATAAATTCTATATCAATTTCAGGTGGAGTGTTTGAACTACCAATTTGTATTAAATCACTCCATACTGTTTCGCCAAAATCTTCACCATCATTTGGAGTAATGGATACTTGCCATGTGTCTCCATATCTAATCATTAAATTAGAAATATTAATTATATTGTCAATTTCATTCTGTCTTTCTCCATCTAGATACCAATAAATTTCTGTATCTTGTTCTAGATCATCATCTAAATCAAAATATTCATAATCCAAAAATAAATCATCGTCATCATTTGGATTTCCGGGAATTATATCAATATCCAATATAGTTGGAACCGAATTTGCTATCTCAATAGGCCCTACTGAAACCTGATCGCCAAAGTCTATTCCATCATTTGGTGTGACCCAAGCTTCCCATGAATCTCCTTTTACAATTAGATTATTGGGTATTGATGTTAAATTATCTACTGAAGGAGTAGATAAATTATTCAATTTCCATCTAATTTCTGTATCTTGTTCTAAATCTCCATCGGCATCAAAAAAAGTATAGTTAATTGAAAGACCTGTGGATTTTGTAGGATTTAATACATTAAATGATAATGAAGAAGCTTCGGGTGGAGTATTTTCACTAACACTTTCCACAGAAGTAAAAGGAGATATAGTTCCCCAAGAATCACCAGAGGTACCTCCATTTCCATTGGCAGATAATACCGCTAATTCAAAAACAGCATTTCCAGAACCTGAAGAGGGAGATTCCCAATATAACCCCCAAGACCTGTAATTAGATGACGTATGTGTCGCTTGATTTCCTGCTGTATTTATTTGAACGCTTCCTATGCTAATTCCAGTAGAAAAAGTGCCTTGACTAACTTCTAGAGAAAATCCACCTTTAGTACCTGAAACTCCTCCTGTAAGGCCTATTTGAATAGAGTAAGTAGTAGAAGGAGTATATGATGAAGGGAAATTATGCGTTGGGGTTGTTGTTGTTGATGATGAAGAGTGACAACTACATCCATTGGATGACCCAAATTTACCATCTTCTTTAGCGATAACTGGAGTTGAAAAGGATAGTATCATCATTACCAATACAACCAAGGCCATGGCATTACGGTGGTTCATATCATTGACGGAGTATGGAGTATAACATAATATATTGTAATTTTTGATTGTTTATCCGTTGAATATATGGGCAAGATTGCCTTGGGCATAACATGCCTGCAATAGAAACGGTAGCGATAATTGGATCGGGAAACATGGGATCAGGTATAGCACAAAAATCTGCACAGGAAAAATTCGACGTTCAAATGGTAGATAGAGAAGAAAAATGGGTAAATAGAGGGCAAGAAATAATCTCAAATTTATTAAATCAAGCTTTAGAAAGAAGAATATTTTCTAATGAACAAATTGACTCCATTAAATCGAGAATCGAAGGAGTCGTTGGAACGGAAAATATTAATCCAAATACAGATTTAGTTATTGAGGCCGTTTTTGAGGATTTTGAGATAAAAAGAGAAGTTTTTTCAATATTGGATAATGTTTGTGATGAAAATACAATACTCGCAAGTAATACTTCATCACTTTCAGTAAATGATTTGGCGAGAGCTACAAATAGACCAGATCGTTTTATTGGATTGCACTTTTTTTATCATCCGGCAAAAAATAGACTAATAGAAATAATTCCTGCTGAAACCACCTCTGAAGAAACCTTACAAGCGGTAGAAATGTATTGTAAGGCAATGGGTAAAGTTGTAATTATATGCAAAGATAGACCTGGATTTGTGGTGAATAGATTTTTTGTTCCTTGGTTAAATGAGGCTTGTATATTATTAGAGGAGGGTGTAGCATCAACCGCTCAAATAGATTCGATAGCATGTAAAGCATTTGATATTGGGATGGGGCCATTTGCATTAATGAATTTGACAGGCCCATCCATAGCATTACACGCAACAGATTATCTGGCTGAGCAATTGGAAACACCCAGATATAAGGGTACATCTATTCTTAGAGAAATGGTTGCTAATAGCAAAATCTGGGAAATCGATGATAATACAGAATATGATGAATCTATTGAAAAAATAGTGAAGCAAAGGTTACTTGGGCAAGTTTTTACAGTGGCTGCTCAAATTGTAGATGAAGAAATTTGCTCCAAAGAAGATGTCGATAGAGGTGCTAAAGTAGGCCTAAGATGGAATAAGGGCCCGTTTGAGTTAGCTAACGAAATTGGAATTATTGAAGCATGCAGAATGGCTAAAGATTATTGTGGAATAGCAAATCTGAATATACCAAATATGTTAAAAATACAAAAAGAAATTGATGAACCATTTAATTTCTCATATGTCGATATTAATATTACTAAAGATGTAGCAACCATTATACTTAATCGTCCTGAAGCAATGAATGCTCTGAATATAGATTTAGTCAATGAATTAGGAGGAAAAATTGATGAATTAAATCTTAGAGATGATGTGAGTACCATCATCATAGAAGGATCGGGTAAAGCATTTGTTGCTGGTGCGGATGTCAAATTTTTTGTAGATAAAATTAGAGACGATTCATTTCAAGAAATCTATGATTTCACAGCATTTGGCCATGAAGTATTATCTAAAATAGAGAATAGTCCAAAAATAACTATTGCGCTAACAACTGGGTTGACTTTGGGCGGAGGTTTGGAACTAGCTCTTTCTTGTGATTATAGGATTGGTACAAATAAAACTCAAATGCGTTTTCCAGAGACAAACATAGGAATTTATCCTGGCCTGGGAGGGACACAAAGAACTGTGAAAATATGTGGAGTAGAGATTGCTAGATATGCAGTTCTTGCAGGCAACTTCTTGAATGCAGAAACTGCAGAAGCATTTGGATTAATTACGCATCTTGTTAATCAAAATAATGTTACGAAGACAATTAGTGAAATAATGGCAAATGGGAAACCAAATAACAAATACAGAGGTCAACCAATAGATTATGAAAATAAAAATGTTATTTTTGCTAAATCTTTTTATTGTGATGATAATATGAAAGAAATACTTAATGGCAGCAAACCAAATAATACTTCAGGTTTAGAGGAAAGTATGATTTTAAGACAAATGAAATCAATATCTTATACTGCACCTATAGCACTTAAAACAGCTGCAAATTTATTAGAAATCGCCAATTCTGAGAATATAACGTTGATAGATGGATTATCCCAAGAATTAGAAAATCTGGAAAAAATATTCACAACTGCAGATGCACTTGAGGGGCTTTCTGCTTTAATTGAAGGAAGAAGGCCGTCGTATACTAACTCTTGATCATCTTCTACTATGTTGCTTTGGCCAGATTGGGGCTCTATATTCTGCTATAGCAATAATAGCTAATTCTTTTATTCTACTTAATATCATTTTGAAGGCTCCTTAAATCTACTTTTATCAAATACTTCTTCCATCCATTTTTCCAAAAATTTGTCCATTTTTATCCACTCCTTATCCGGTGTTATTTCTACACTGAACTAGTAAGATACCATATATTAATTGAGCAGTATTCATGCACACATCGAGGTGTAATTTATACACTAGATGGTTGTGGAGTAACTTGATAGTATGGCAAGAGAACCAATGAAAATTACAAACTCAGATTATGAATTAATTGGTGAGGCAATAATGGATGTTAAGAAAAGTGGTACAACAATAAGAAAAACCTTTGCTCCTTACAATGAAAATGGTGAGTATGATATTGAATGGGAAGTTGGTGCTGCGGTTGAAGCTTTTTCTAGTTTCAGTTCACGTTGGAGTATTGAGATTTTAGCGGCACTTTACATCGCTGGAGATCGTAGATTTAATGAAATGAGAAATTTATTGAAGGGAATAAGTAGCAGAACATTATCTGATAAATTAACTCATTGTGCTGAACTGGGTTTAGTAAATAGAATTGTAGATGAAGGTCCTCCAATACGAGTAAGATATCAATTGACTGAGCACGGAAGGAATGCTGGAAGACTATTGAGTCCACTTGTTGCTTACATGAAAATTCAACAAGGTAAAGTAATAATTGATAAGTAAGTCAAAACTGAGCATTGATGACTCAAGAGACCATGTATACTTAAAGGTCATAATGTAGGGTTTTATTTGTGGCTTTGCTAGAGCAGTGGCGTAAAACCTACCCCCTAACTACTGATATTTTTACTGCAGTACTTGGTGGAACATTGGGGATTGGGGCAATAATGCCCTTTTTTGGCCCTCCAGTAATGCAAGGAACAATAACAGCACCTAGAGAGTCTTACGAACACCCATTAAGAAGCAGAATTATTTCTACACTTGTGAGATCTCCAGGAATACATTTTCGAGAATTACAACGACAATTGGATGCAGCAAATGGTACACTTAGGCATCATTTGAGAGTCTTGACAAATGAAAAATCTGTCACTATCATTTCAGTTAATGGAAGAACATGTTACTATGCAGGAGCGCCTGCACAGGTCGAAATACTGGAAGGAACAGGAGTTACAGACCAGTATAGGGCTGCTTCGATGTTGCCAGTAGGACTATCGGGAGTTCAGAAAAGTATAGTAAAACAATTATCAAATTCACCTGAACCAGCTTCTCAAGCACAACTTGCTAGGGACTTGGGTCGTTCACGTGCTTCTGTTCACTCAGCCATCACAGTACTTAGAAATAGAGGAATAATAAATGAAGGCGGGATATCTCTTGCCCCTCATATTGATGCATTGCATCAGTCTTCTGTTGACTATCCCTGGCTAGGAATTCGTCAAGAATTAGCCTAAATATTCTTCAAAACATAGCCAATGCTCTTGAGCCATGTAATATTCGAGTACATTGTGATTAGACTGGACCTAGTGGAAAAGTCCATGCCAACAGGTAGTAAAAATCCAAATATTCTACTTGGTTGGATTTTAGATTCTTTAGGATTAGTAAAGAGAAAAATAGAATCATGGGGGGATGAAGAAGAATTTGGGGCATTACACCGAATAATGTCTGAAGCATTATTATTAGAACCTTTAAAGGGATGGGATATCAAAACACTAGGGGATGTTTGTGGGTTATCCCAAACCGGGATGCATCATCAAATGTTAAAATTAAGAGAAGCCGGATTGGTATCTTCAGAAAATAATGGAAGATGGCATATTTATGTCCTTAGAGGAGGGTCGATTACTTCTGCTGTAAATTTAATGGCAGTTCAAGCAAAGGAGATTATTGAATTAAGATTATTAGAATTAAACAGTCATATTAAACACTCCGATAAAAGAATGGAAATACCAGGTGAGACAATTGAGGATAATTTTAAAATTAAGATATCTGAACCTTCTGCAACAAAGGATAATGAAAGTAGGTTTGATGCTTTGTTAGATGATTTAGGTTTAAACGGAGATAGAGCAAAAGATACTGATGATTTAGCAAAAAAAGTTTTCATAGAATTGGCAAATAGTAGTAATCCGATTACAATCCTCTCTCTTTCAGACAAATTTTCGGAGTCCAGATCTAGAATTAAAAGAACAGTTGATAGATTTCGAAATTCAAATATTGTTGAGAGAGTCCCAATGCTAGATCGGATAGCCCAAGATATTTACATTGGCATGACAAGACAATATGATGCTAGAGGAGAAGAATGGCTCTTTACAAGAGGAGGTTTTGGAAGAATAAACGAGAGTATTGCAATAGAATTAGTTAATGGGATAAAAAATAATAATTTAGACAGTGACATAGTTCAAGAAATATTATTGCCTTTGTCAATTGAAAAACAGAAAATATTACTGAATACATTAGGAGGTAGAATGCCTTATGGATATAGAATCAAAGGGTGTAATGGAGAAGATGTGAGAGAGAATGTTATGAGAAGTGTGGATAGAACATTTCTTAGACTAAAAACAGTTGCAGAAAGACTTGATAAATCGATTAATACGGTTGATTAAGCTTTTAATTCTTCATAAACAAGGTTTTCCAGATAATTAGCCACTCTATTTCCTAATTCTTCTTGTGTTGTCACAGAATGAAGTTTTACGCGCATCGCTGAGGCCCCAGACAATCCTTTAGTGAATGAAATAGCATGTCTCTTAATATTCTTATTAACTTTATTTCCATAAACTTCTTTACTAATCTCAAGATATCTGTTCCAACACCATAATCTTGCTAATGCAGGATTGTCTTCTTTCCATGGAGGTGGCGATTTATTCCAACCCAAGTCTCTTTTTATCTCATAGAAAATATTTGGCATACCTATAGCACCTCTACCAATCATTAATCCGGCTGATTTAGTAGTATCCATACATAATTTTGCAGACTTATAATCTACTATATCGCCATTTGCGATTACTGGGATCTCTACTCCATCAACGATTTCCCTTATCTGTTCCCAATCTGCGTATCCCGAATATCTTTGCTTTAGAGTCCTACCATGAACGCAAATTCGATGTATTCCTTCTTTCTCAAGTCTTTGAGCAACTTCAAGAGCAGTGTTTGGGCCAGTTCCAGTTCCTAATCTTACTTTAACAGAAATAGGTACTTCAGCAACATCTAAACATGCCCTAACCATTTTTACAATCCTGTCCGGATCTCTAAGTAATGCTGCACCTGCATCATTGCGACATACTTTAGGTGCTGGACAACCAAAATTTATATCAATTATATCAGCCTTTTTTTGTAATAATTTAACAGTTTTTACCATTTCTTCGGTTACTCCTCCAAATATTTGAGGTATGAATGGATCTTCGAGTGAGTGGCTTTCTACTTTTAGCCATGAATGAGAAGCGTGTCTTGATAATCCAGCGGCTGCAGTAAATTCTGTTACAGTAAAATCAGCACCACACTCACGAGCAAGAATTCTATATGCTAAATCTGAAACTCCAGCCATGGGTGCAAGAAAAAGAGGGACTGATTCACTCGTCATCAATTGCCGGATTAATAACACCTCTATGAGGACGTCGGAGTCTTAGAAAGTAGATTCCCAATCTTCTACATCTTGAGAACGTTCCCAATCAGCATCTGTAATAGTTCCTCTAATTTTTAGTGCCTCACGAGATAATAGCCAAAATATTAGAGCTAAAGATCTGCGTCCTTTGTTATTAGCAGGAAGAGCAATGTCAACATTCCTCAATTTATTATTAGCATCACAAATTGCTACAACAGGTAAACCCGAGTTTACTGCTTCATTAAGTGCTTGTGAATCTGCTGCTGGGTCAGTGACTATAATCAACTCAGGTTCCATGTATGTACGTAATCGTGAGTTAGTAAGAGTTCCTGGAATAAAACGTCCCACTATATGCTTAGAACCAATAGATTGAGCAAACATGCGAGCAGGTCTTTGCCCATATTGACGTGCACTAACAACAAGAATTCTGTCTGCATCATAATTTGAGATAAATTTTGCAACAGTTCTAATTCTAGCATCTGTTTGATTTAAATCGATTAAATGTAATCCGGCTGCATCTTGACGTTCGGTGTCAAGAAATCTTTTCATATCGGCTGATTTTTGATTTGTACCTATATGTACAGCATGTTGTTCATATGTCTCAAATGGAACTAATGGGGCCATGCTTTCATCCATAATCAAACCTCAGTAGCGCGGCCACCTGCCTTCTATTCATAAGCGCTACGCATGATGTGAAATATCTAACTCTTTAAATCAGAGACAAAAGTACATTCTCCAACATCATCCATTTCTGGAAAACGAACACATGGTTTTGTGATTGTAGCATAAACTTCGAAATGATCATGGAATGATAATTGATCTACTGGAGCAGTTATTCCATAACCTCTAGCCTCAACAACTAAGTCCCATTCTCCTAAAATAAAATCACTTTTTCCAAATGTAAATCTTTCTAATGGATAGTCTTGTGTGGCTCTAGCCTCCCAAAAAGGAGAGGAGATATCCCTTGTCCCTGGTTGCCACAATTTAACATCAACATATCTTACCTCATTTGTTTCATTTCCTATCAAATCTTCGATATATGTTGAGTAGGGGAATTGTGCGCGAAATTCAATAACAAGTTTAGAAATAGTTTCATCAAATAGAATTGTAGTTTCATTTGAGTATAGTATAGTATTGACAGATGTTGATGAGTCAAAAGTATAATCCCAACCAAATCTATCTTCCTTCTCAATTAATACCGGCTCTTCACGCATATCCTCTATCATTTCACGTTGCATTGCTAGGCTAAGGCAGCCGCTAGTTGTAATACAAACTAGCATAATTGCAACTAGTGTTTGAACTGAACCAGTGTGTCTCATTATTTATCGGATAGTGTCGTATAATTTCAAACCACGCATCATTAGTGCCTCTCGGTACTCATAGGGAACGTCAATACCAATTGGCTCAGCAAACCCTTTTGTCGTCATTGAGGCGCATTAAGCCAAAAAGTCATCAGAGATAAACTTACTAACAAAGTATGTTGTAATAAGTATCGATATTAATATACGCTAGTTAGTTATTCTTCTTCTATTGCACGTGGTTTATGGACTTCTCGGAAAACTACTACTCCAACACCTAGGCTTTCTCGAATTGTTTGAACTAATGAGAATTTAGCATATGGCCAATTTTGATCATAAGATATTTCTTCCGGTAAAGTTACTGTTAAGTCATCACCTTCAAATTCTACTTCAAAATCTTCACGACCAGTATTCATTTTTAGTAAAGTTTCAACTTGTTCATTGCGATCTTCAACTACTTTTGTTATTTTGTAATCATACCTTAGTGTGGCTCCTGCTAATGGATGATTGTAATCGATTCTTGCCCTTCCTGCACTTAGAAATTGAAGAATACCAGTTCTTCCACCTATTTCTACAGGACCGCCTATGTGCAAGGTGTTTGGGTCACGCACGCTCTTTAGCAAAACATTTTGAGAGATTGTTTCAATTAAACTCTGATCACGTTCTCCGTACGCATCTATAGCTTCAATATCAAAATTGTAATCAGTATCTGCTTCAGCATCTTCTAAATGTGTTTCAAAACCTTTGATTAAGCGACCTGAACCTACAATAGTAATCATTGGTACATAAGTACGGTTTTCATCAAACACATCATGTTCTTTCGCAACTTCTTCTCTAGTAGTCTCGATTAATTTCTCTGTATTTGCATTAAATAAGTCATAATCAATATGAATAATTGAACCTTGTTCCATTCTATTGCCTCCACGGACGACTCGGCGACTTGCTTACCCTTTTTCATTCAAACGGTTTGAAATGTATAATCAATTATGATTATTCATCAGATTTATTCCGGCCAATACTGTCTGAATACAGGGAAAAAAGGCTTCCAAGCATGATTATTGACCATCCTAACCAAACCAAGTGGCTTCCGGGGAGGGAATGGATAGTAACTCTAACTCTGTCTACTTCTTCTGATTGTCCAAATGTCATCCATTCAAGGAGTTCTTGAGATTGGTAGAAATCCAATATCACTATAGTATCTCCATAAATTGTAGAAAATCTATCTACTTCAGATCTTGGAGAAACAGAATTCTCGGATGTGAACCTCAACATACCAGGAGATACTTCTGCTATCTTTTCACCATCTTCCATAACATTTATGATTATTCCAATATAACCATCACCGATTGAATATGGATATTTATCATCATCAGCACTAAATCTCTCTACATCAGTTAGAATAAACTCATATCCATTATGTTCTATTGGCTCATCTTTTACTAAAGTTACCAGATGTGAGGGATCTGTTCTATCGACCATGGTTGTTGTTAAAACATGCCCAATCAAAAGTAGTAATATTCCAAAGTGAGCTAAATGGGATCCCAATAGCCTTAATTTTCGATTTGAGGTTGCTGTAGAATATAATTGTTTAATTGTAGGAGGTATTGCAAATATTAACCACGTTAAAATAAATAATCCCAAAGAACCTCTGGAAATACCTGGAGTTACGCTTAATTCTGGATCTCCGGGGAGATATATTTGATCTGAAATATACGCTAAAAAGATAGATAGTAAAAGAGTAGTTAAGATTAATATATTGCCACTACGAGAGTTGACAGAATTGCCCCAAGCATAAAGTGTAAGCCCTATTGCAAGTAAAGCGATTAGTGGAGCTCCATAAAATTCATGCGCTAAGATATTGCTACCTTCAATTTCTACAGTCAAAAGTATCCAAGTTAGTAAAAGGAAAGTTGCACCTCCATACCAAGGAATGTTTCTTGCCATTCTAGTTCTTTCTGTGGTTTTTTTGAAGGGTTTTAATAAAACTGAAAAATCCTCTTCATCTGATAAAAACCAGGGGATTAAAAATGGAATCATACCAAAAAATGCTTGGTAAGTATTAGCAGACCAAGACCAATTTGAATAAAGCATCAATATAATTCCTGCAATTATCCATTGAAAGGCAGGTTTCTTGGATGACGAATGGAGAGTCAGGAATAGTAAAGAAGTTCCTACCACCAAAACTGAGCTTGCGCCAATGTTTATTGAAACTAATATGAAAGTAATCAGTAGAGCCCAAGAAAGGATTTTATTCTCCTGAAAGAATGAAGGGTTGCCTTCAGAAGATAAGATATTCTTTTGTTCTCTAAAGAGATGGAAAATAGAAAATATACCCAAAACTACCAAGGCAATAAGGTAAGTTAGTATTTCCAAACCAATAGGACTGAAATCTGAAATATTTATTATTCTTAGATAAGGATCTTGAGAAAGTGTTGATTCTTCATTCCCAACAAATGCATGCACTGATGACCATACTCCATTAGCACGAGTAACCAATGTTGCATGTAGTGTAAGCATTCCAGTGATTAAAGCCAATGCAGGTAAAGAAGACATGTCAGTTGATGAATTATTTTTTGCTCTTGTATGAATTATTAATAGCAGAGTTAACCAAGGCAATAAAGAACCAGTTTCTACGGGATCCCATGCCCAATAACCTCCCCAATCTAGAACTGTGTAAGCCCAAAGGCCCCCTAGGCCTATTCCCAATGTACCAACAAAAAATCCAGCACGAGCCCAGGGTATTAGATTAGAATGGATAGTTTCGTTGGGAAATTTCTGAATAATCCCAGAAAGCGCAATGCTTGCAACGGCAATACATAATGAATAATATCCAAATACAATTGGTGGATGAATTACCATAAGGTTGGTTTGTAATAGAGGGTTTAATTCGCCATCTATTCCCTGATATGGAGAGAATGGGTTTAACAACCAAGATACAAACAATAAATATAAAATCCAAGAATGTAAAATACGTAATAATAAATTATCGTATTCGTGAAATATTGATATTAACCATGTGACTGTAGCCATTAGAAATACCCAAAGTAGTAACGGACCTGCACGCCCTCCCCACACTGCTGAAATACGATAAAAAATAGGTAGATTAGAGCCTCCATATTCGGAAACTAAACTCAAAGATTGGATATCAAATAAGAATGCATAAACCAGTAAGAAGAATGGAGATATCTGGAATAAAAATATTATATTGTTTTGTTTTGAAGTATTTTTCTTAGTATTAAAAATATTATAGGCAGAAATTACTGCTGCTAGAAAAATAGAAATCTGACCTAAAAGGGGAAGGATTGAATCACCAGCCATAATACTTAGCACGGGAGTAACCAAACGACAGCATAGCTGGAATTATACGTTTAACATATAATTTTGGCCTACGTAGTAATATTTTCAAACAGACCAATAATTTTCCGTGTGGGCCCATATTACTCATTTCATCTGGAAAACACTGAGCCATTAATGACATGTCATCATCTGACAAATTAAATAGTGCTGATTTACCACTTAATATCTTATTATATGGGGGAAATTCTTTTTTCCATAATCGTGAGTATTCGGCTAAAGAATCCGCATTTAAATTCCCAGAAGAAATTGCTTTGGCAGCTGTTTTTGCAGCAAATACTGCAGATTTTAATGCTAGATGAGATCCTCCTTCGAAAAGAGGAGATGTAAAGCCAGCCGCATCACCAATCAACATTAAGCCGTCTGCATGAGTGTTTTCATGTGGTCCAGAAATTGGTATCGTACCTCCAAAAGCAGGATTTCCTTTTGTTTTCCAAGAAGGAGAGATTTGCTCTAAATCTTTGAAGTGGGTGTCTTTGATAAAATCATCAAGTGATTTCTTTGTTTGGGATTTGTTTTCAGTAACTAATCCAACATTAGCTCTTCCATCGCTTTTTGGAATCATCCAGACATATCCTTTCTCAACATATTTTGGCCATATGTAAAAATCAAGATAGTCGTCGGTTGGAACTTCTAACATCTCATACTGCATACCTGCAATAACATGTGGACGAGGATTTAATTTTAATATCTTTGAAGATACTCCAGCGACTCCAGATGCATCAATAACTATTTTTGCTTCTATAGGGAAATTTGCACCTTTACCATCACATCTCCATCCAATGAATTTGTCTCCATCATACATTTTTTCCATAGAATTTATTTTGTGACCGAGACATAACTCGGCTCCTTTTGAAATTGCTTCATCACAAATCCAACGTTCAAATAGATGCTTCTCCAATACATATCCTTCTTCTGTTAGCTTTTTCTCGGTACCATCTGGAAAAATTACACGGATGCCATGTACTCGTTTACTTATCACATGAGGAGGTAATTCTAATTCTAGGTTAGCACAAGCAACATCGGATATACATTCTCCGCAATGTACAGGGGTTCCGATTTCATCATGATCTTCAATGAGGATAGTGGAAAGACCTGCTCGCGCGCTATGTAATGCAGCATTTCCGCCACCTGGGCCTGCACCTATTACTAAGACATCGTACATCATAGTGTCTCTCGTCATGGTCATGCGAGTAGGTTGGTATCAAAGAATCTCTCGGTCAAAAGTCCATGGAAGAAAGCGAACCTTCATCATTCTTAGAGAACTTCGAAGGTACATGAAGTGGGGTAATTTGACTGAGTATGTTCGCGCATTGGAGGAGAAAGACGAATTACTCAGAATAAGTGAACCTGTGGATCTCAAATTTGAAGCTGGTTGTATAGCTGATTACTTGGTAAAGAAAGGAGGACCGGCAGTAATATTTGATCAACCAAGGCTTGCAGATGGGACTATCAGTAGATATCCCCTTGCAATGAATTTATATGGAACTAGAGAAAGAACAAATATGGCACTTGGAGTTACAAAACCGAGAGAAATAGGCGATAGGATGGTAGCACTAATGAAGCCAGATATTGGAGCGATATTAAAAGCACCTTGGAAGGGAATAAATTTAGCATTAGAAGGGATGTCTATGGCTCCTAGAAAAATAAAAAAAGGCTCTTGTCAACAAGTAATAATTGAAAATCCAGATATGACAAAATTACCAATACCAACCACTTGGCCTTTAGATGGAGGGCCATTTATGACTTTACCACTAGTAGTTACTAAAGATCCCAACACAGGAATTCATAATATGGGAATGTATAGAAGTCAAGTCTTTGGACCAAAAGAAGTTGGATTACATTGGCAAGCACATAAACATGGAGCAGACCATGCTAAAGAATTTGGAGATAGGATGCCAGTTGCAATTTGTCTAGGAGGACCTCCGGAAGTTATGTTTAGTGCTATTTCACCACTTCCTGACAATTTATCAGAATACGAATTCGCCGGCCTACTGGGTAAAAAGAGGTTAAAGATTGTAAAATGTAAGACTAATGATTTATGGGTTCCCGCTGAATGTGATGTCGTAATTGAAGGATATATGATTCCAGGAGAGACTAAGTTAGAAGGTCCCTTTGGCGATCATTTTGGCCATTATTCACTATCTGACCAATACCCAATAATGCATATTACAAAAATAACACATAGAAAAGACCCTATCATTCCAATGACTATTGTTGGCGTCCCTCCAATGGAAGATGGATATCTTGGAGAAGCGATAGGAGATGCTTTTAGACCTGTACTCCAATTTCAACATAGAGATGTAATAGACCTATTTCTACCACTTGAGACCGGTTTTCATAATCTTGCAATTGTCTCTTCAAAACAACGCTATCCCAGACAAGCAAGAAAAACTGCACTAGGCCTATTAGGAGCAGGTCAAATGATGTTCTTGAAAGTGATAATATGTGTTGATGCAGAACATCCAGTTAAAGATCTTGAAGTTTTACTGAATGTCTTAGAAAAAAATGTTGATATTCCTAATGATTTAGTATTTCTTGAAGGGATGGTGGCTGATGCATTAGAACATGCTTCTCCTGAAGAGAATATACATACTAAATTACTCATAGATGCTACAAGTAATGGAAAAATGGTAAATGAAGATAATGATAAAGATATTTCTAAATCTATTGAAATATCTGCTTCAGCAGTTGAAGGAGTTATCGAGTCAAGGATGCTGAGGCCAAGTATGATGGTCGTAACCACCAATATTGAAGGGGGCCCAAAACCAGAAGAAAGTATGGAAGAAGAAAATGAAGAATTGGCTTGGCTACAAAGAGAAAAAATTGCTAAAATATGTGAATCTATTTGGAATCTAGAAGGAGCTAATAATCTAAAATGGCTATTCATAACTGATGATGATATCAATTTGAGAAATAAAGATTGGAAAAGAAAGCTATTATGGCAATTATTCTGTAGATTTGATGTATCTAGAGATATTCACTTTGATGATACAAAGGAACGATTAGCATGGGATGCTACTGCTCCCATACCCTCTCAAGAAGGTGATATTCCAGTCAGAAGATGGCCGGCAGTAACACTTCATAATTCAGAAACAATTGAAAAGGTTGAAGAAGTCATGAAGGAAATGGGATATTAATGGGATTTAAAGAAATACTTGAGTTTGTGAAAATTGAACATACTTTATTTTCATTGCCTTTTGTGTTTATTGGGTATATCATTGCTACCAATCAATTTATGCATGATCTTCCTAGTGGAGAATGGTGGAGAATAGATATATTGTGGATTCTTATCGCTGCAGTAGGTGCTCGTGGTCTTGCAATGGCTCTAAATCGTATTATTGATCGTGAAATTGATGCTGTAAACCCACGTACTGCAACACGTCACCTGGCATCGGGTTCAATGGCGATAAATACTGCATGGATTTTAGCGATAATTTTTCTCGGGATGTTATTATTCGGTGCATGGCAACTTAATGAAGTTGCTTTAATGATGGCTTGGCTTCCTGTTCTAGTTTTCATTATTTATCCCTACACAAAGCGCTACACTTGGCTTTGTCATCTCTGGCTTGGCTTATGCCTTTCTCTAGCACCATCTGGGGCGTGGGTAGCAGTTGCTGCAGATGTTCATGGGTGGGAAGCGATAACTGGCCTACATGATGGATACACGAATTTCCTTTGGTATCCAACAATTTTCTTCATTTCTTTAGGTGTTGCTATTTGGATTGCTGTTTTTGATATTAATTATGCATTAATGGATATGGAAAATGATATTAAAAATGGGATTTATTCATTTCCGTCTAAATTTGGAGAAGCCGTCACAACTAGAACTTCAGTACAACTAACTCTTCTTTGGTTTTTGTGCTTTGCTTTATCTAATCCTATGGACGAAATGTGGTTTCTAGTCGGAGCAGGTTTAACGTCTATTCTCAATATTCTTGTAATAATCCTCCAAAATAGACTGGAAAATTTTCAGAAAGTTCTTTTTCGAGTATCAATGCTTACAGGATGGGTGCTTTTAGCGGCCATTATGATGATTGAACCAACAACTGATGGATTGACAGATTGAGGTTTTGAAATGTTTGTTCTACGTTCAGAATATGATACTGCTGGAGACCAACAGCAAGCCATTGATATGCTAGTTGAACAAATTAATGCTGGAAAAGAACGTTGTATTTTAGTAGGCGTAACTGGTTCTGGGAAAACATTTGCAATGGCGAATATAATCAAAAGACTACAAATTCCAACGCTTATCCTATCACATAACAAAACATTAGCAAGGCAATTATGGCAAGAAATGTCGGAGCTTTTTCCTGAAAATGCAGTTGAATATTTTGTAAGTTATTATGATTATTATCAACCGGAAGCATATATACCAGGTAGAGATTTATTTATTGACAAAGAACTACAAATGAATGAAAGGATCGAGCAAGAGCGATTTTCAACAGTAGCATCTCTTGTTTCAAGGCCGGATGTAATTGCGGTTGGATCTGTGTCAATAATATATGGTTTGAATCCTCCAGAAGTATTTGAGCAGAATCATCTAAGAATATATGTTGGACAAATATGCGACCCTAGAGACATAGTACGAGAATTAGTGAATTTACAGTATCGAAGAATAAACGGAGAAATTACGAGAGGAGATATAAGATTACGTGGAGAAGTATTAGATATTTGGATGCCTAGTAGAGATGACCCATTGCGTATTAAATTTAATTGGGAAGGTATTGATAGTATACAAGTTTGTGAATCTGTATCGTGGGAGAAATTAGATGAAATTGAAGAAGCATGGATTCATCCTAGAGAATTCTATATGACAGATGAAGAAAAATTTACAGAGGCACTAAAGGATATTGAAGAAGAAATGGAAAATAGGAAAAAATATTTTAATTCTAAAGATATGGAATTAGAAAGTCATCGTATCGAACAGCGTACACTTTTTGATTTAGAAATGCTATCAGAAGTCGGATCATGTAAAGGTGTTGAAAATTATTCACTACACTTTGATGGGAGAAAACCGGGGCAAAGGGCATACTGTCTATTGGATTTCTTTGCAAAAAATGCTGAAAAATTTCATAGTGGAGCAGAAAACTATCTTGTAATAATGGATGAGTCACATGTTACATTACCACAAGTTGGTGGCATGTATGGAGGAGATTATTCGAGAAAAAAGAATTTGATTGATCATGGATTCAGGTTGCCATCTGCCTTTGATAATAGACCACTTAGGATAGAAGAATTTCAAGAACTGATTCCAAAGATGCTCTATGTAAGCGCTACACCTGGCGAGAGAGAATTGAGGCATTTAGCAGAAGTAAATAAACAAAAAATACCAGATGGTTTACTTCATGTTAGAAGTAATGGAGGAGGAGGTAATGCAGATCTTAAAAAACCCAAAGTTAAGAAAACAATGGGAAATATATTGAAAGAAGTGAATGAAATAGCCAGAATGGAAATAAGACCTACTGGATTATTAGATCCAAGAATAGAAGTTAGGCCCACAGAAGGACAAGTGCAAGACTTGCTAAGTTTGATAAATGAAAGAATTGCATCAAATGAACGAGTTTTGGTTACAGTTTTGACAATAAAATTCGCAGAAGAAGTTTCAGAATATCTACAGAAAATGGGCATAAAAGCACATTATCTGCACAGTGAAATTGATACTTTAGAAAGAACAGAGATAATTAAAGCACTAAGAATTGGGCATATTGATGTAATTGTAGGAATAAATTTACTAAGAGAGGGTTTAGATATTCCAGAAGTATCACTAGTTGCAATTTTTGATGCAGATAAACAGGGATTTCTAAGAAATGAACGTTCTCTATTACAAACAATTGGAAGGGCATCTAGAAACGAAAACGGATTTGTAATTCTTTATGCAGATACTATTTCTCCGTCAATGGAAGCAGCAATAAATCAAACTATTTCAAGAAGAAGTCGACAAATAAGATACAATGAAAGAAATGATATAATTCCAAAAACAATTTCTAAAAATATACCTACCATGGGAGTGGAAATTGAAGATTTGATATCTGGTGTTGCAGGAAAAGGAGAAAAGGGAGGGAAAAGATTAGTCAAGAAATTATCTAGAAAGAAAGGCGTGGAAAAATTAACGAAAAAATTTAATCTAGGTGCAGGATTATGGAATTCTTCAGATTCAGTTCTTGATAATATTTCACAACCGTTAGATTTGGGACAAGAAAATCTTAGAATTTATGAAAGTGACATAGAACAAAATAATCTAATCATAAAATTAAGAAAGGAAATGCATCAAGCTGCAGAAAGATTGGATTTTGAAAGAGCCGCGGCTATTAGAGATAGGATATATCAGATTAAAAATGCGACGGATTGAAGTTAAGATGTCTTGTCGCTCTAATCGTGCCCAAATATAGTAAGGACGATTTTGATGTTCCCGTTAAAGACTATGACTTTGCAAAAATGAATGATGTTACTGCACTAATTGATCAAATGAAAGATGCTGGAGGATTTACAGCAAGTAAATTAGCAAGAGGAAGAGATATATTAAGAAATGCTCTATCAAAATCAGAAGATAAAGATGTGTTAAATTGGTTATCTTTTCCAGCCTGTTTGTGTGCCACTGGAACTAGAGGTTTTTTCTTAGAAGCGATAAAGAATAAAAAATTCAATGTAATAATAACAACCTGTGGGACTTTGGATCATGATATTGCAAGAACGTATGAAGATTATTTTCATGGCGATTTTAATTTGGATGATGTAGCATTGGGAGATGAGGGTTTGAATAGATTAGGCAATGTTATTATTCCAAATGAATGCTATGGAGAGATCCTAGAAGATATCATAATTCCATGGTTAGATGAAATAGAAACAGAGAGAAAGGAAATAAGCCCTGATAATCCATGGTTGGGATTTGGATCTGTTGAACTTTGTTGGGCAATGGGAGAAAGAATAAATGATGAGAATTCATTATTGTACTGGGCTGCAAAGAATAGGATCCCAATAGTTATTCCAGGATTATCTGATGGTGCGATAGGAGCACAACTATTTATGCATAGGCAGAAGAATCCTAATTTTATGATTGATTTTTTAGCCGATGAACAAGTTCTATCAGACCTTACATGGACTGCAAAAGAAAGTCATGCGCTAATGATAGGAGGAGGAATTTCGAAACATCATGTAATATGGTGGAATCAATACAGAGGAGGTTTGGATTCTGCTGTAGGAATTACTACTGCGCCGGAATATGATGGTTCTTTATCCGGTGCGAGACTACGAGAAGCAATTTCTTGGGGCAAGATTAGACCGGAAGCACCACACGTAGTAATTGAAGGAGATGCTAGTCTAATACTACCAATTTTAGGTGCGGATTTATTCAAATAATGTTGAAAAATAGATTACAACCCAATAGTAATGGCTAATAATGGCACTATGCTGCGATGGGTTATGTCCGTTAGCGATATGGTACAAGGAATGATTGATGAATTGACTGCAGTAATGACAGATGCTGGAAAGCATGATGGCGGAAACTCCGCTGCTGGAACACGTGTAAGAAAGGCTATGCAAGCTGTAAAAGGCTCTGCACAAGCAGTACGCCTACAAGTACAAGGCGACAAGAACTCTCGTTAATTAATTTCTTAACTAAGAAAAAAAGTTCAGAATGGATTCAAAGATTTTGTGCAAGCAATTCCATGAGTCCTGTACGCAAAGGCGTGAGGGGATGCCAGCCATCTCCTCCCGCCCTTAACAATTCTTTATTGAGAAGATTTAAATCCGGTCTTTCTCTTAAATATCCTCTATTTTCTTTTACTGGATTAGGTATCTTAGATAGAGATTCTATGGTATGAGAATAATTAATCGAATTAGTATATCTTGACCATAACATCTCTAATTCTTCAAAAACTGAATCATTAGACCATGCTCGTCTTCCACAAAGATGTAAATGGCCCTTAATATCATTAAATACGTTAGATAATAATAATGATATTATTGCTTCAACTGCATCCCTTATATGAACCCAATAATAGACCTCTTCGGTATCGAGAGTTGGTTGAGTGTTATTCTTGACATGTTCTAACCATTCATAGATTATATTTGAACCCCATTTATTTTTACCCTCTGGTATCAATAAATCATAGATTGAAATTATTATTCTAGACCTTTTATGAGTAGTTAATCCAGATACTATTAGTATATCTGTATCATCATCTGCATCTATTCCAATTTTTATGGTATTCTCAGATGGATTATCAACTATTAGGACTCCTGCTCTTGTAAGTCTATCTTTTAATGCGAGATAAAAATAATCTTTTTCTCCATATATACTAACTTCTATGGTCATTTTACCACTTAGGCTAATATTGGTTCAACAGTATCTAGTTGAGAAAAATGAATTAGAGCATCTTTAAGGATTGATATTATTAGATCTATTTCTGCTGAAGTTAAACCAAAATGTGGTGTGAATCGGATAGCATTTTCTCCTCCATGAATTATTCCTAAACCATTACAACGACACCACTCTTCAACTAAGCCTGGCCCAACAACTGTAAATCGTGTTGGATCAAGTTCAGCACTTAGTAACAAACCAGTTCCCTGTACTTTTGTAATACAACCAGGTAATTCTTCTGAAAGTGCATTTAATTTTTCTAAGAATTCTATTCCTCTGTCAACAATATTATTTCTCAATTGTGGAGTAATATTATCCAATACTGCAACAGCCGTCTCTAAGGCCCTAGGATTTGTGGTCATTGTATTACCATAAATTCCAACAGCATACAAATTAGCAGCCCTTTCACTTAAGCCAACTACAGATAATGGATATTGTCCTGCATTAAGGGCTTTTGACCATGTTTCCATATCAGGAGATTCACAATCCTCAAATCCTACATAATCAACTATACTTAAGCAGCCCTGTCCTCGTAGGCCAGCCTGTATCGAATCGACTAATAACAATGTATCATTTTCATTGCATAACCTACGTGCTTCATCATAAAACTCTCTAGTAATGCATAATCCTGGATTTCCTTCACCCATTACAGGTTCGATAGCCATTAATTCTATGTAGTCTCCATTTTTATTAGCTTCAGAGAAAGCGTCCTGAAGTCCTGATATATCATTTGGGTTAACAAGAATAAGATTGTCTCTATCACGAAAACTAGCAAGTTTAGAGTCATATTTAGCTTTGCAAGAGTCTGATATCTGGGCTGGTCGGTCAGTACGCCCGTGGAATCCCTGAGTTAATGCTAATAACTTTGTATTTTTACCTTCATGACGCCCTCCCGGAGATGTCATATTGTAGGAATTGACATCAGATATCCTAAGGGAAATTGTTACCGATTCAGAACCACTATTTAGGCAAACAAATTTTTTGAAGGGACAATGGCCTCTTTTGTGCCCAACTTCTTGTTTTAGGTTATCTGATAATCTTTTGTGGCTGAAAGAAGGAGTCATGATATTAGCCATAACCCAATTTTCTTTCATAGTAGATATGACTGTTTCAGGGCCGTGGCCCATACCAAGCATCCCATAACCTCCGTTATCATGTAAAACTGCACCATGAGATGTAATAATCCAAGGGCCTCGTGCTGAAATAGCAACATAAGGGTTGATTGTATCTTTGGAATAAAAGTTAACATAATCATCCTGTAATAATGAAATCAAATCAACTTCATCCATATCTAAAATTTCTTTACCAAAATCGCTTAATAGTTTATCTTGGTTAGAGGTTGCTTCATCTATCGCTTGACAAAGTGAGTGATCTATTTCACTAAATTTTGAGATTAATGAATCACTTAAACCAGTAGTTTGAGACTTTCCTGATTTATTCCTAATCTCTTGAAGTTGAACTAGAACCGATGTCATCGACCTTACGAGAAGAGGTGATGTTCATCAATCTATTCAGTAAATAATCTCTTTTCATAAAATGTTGAATGATGAATTAATGAAATAATGATAAATTCTGATAATCACTCAAATAATTAAAGTAAAATTGATTTTTCAATTGGAAAATTAGATTTAAAATAAATTTTTATATTGAATTATTAATATGATTCATGGAATATATATAAGTGCCGTTCTTACCTTGGCTTGCCTGAGGAAGATGCCGGGGATGCACAAACACCTTTCAGAGGAAATAAAATGAATGATGAATATAGAATACAAGAATTGATACAAAGAGAAGTATATGTTGGTGATAAATTAGTTGGAATTATTACTGGAGAAAGATTTCATCCAAGTGATGATTATGTAAAATCAATGCGATTACAAGTCGTTGATAATATTGCCAATGAATACATGAGGAAGCCAGCTGAATATGCTCCTCTTTCAAAGGAATTAGTACATAGTATACGTTCTGACGGCGGCGTAAAATTGTCAAAATCGATGAGAGAATTGCAAAGAAGATGGAGGAATACCATAAGAATTGATGAAAAATTGTATGCACCAGATGAATTACGTGACAGGGCAGTATTAGACAATGATGGAGCAGATATTGGTAATGTCATTGGTTTAGTAAAGCTAAAGCGTACATACAAAGGACTAGTGGTTAAACCTCATTTCAGAATGAAAACTAAATATGATCTACCAGAAACAATAATTGTTCCAGTAGGGCAATTGTCTAGAACAACAGCAAGATTAGATGAAATAATACTAAAATGTTCTGCTAAAAGATTGACAACATTACCTAGTTATCTGAAATTAAATAGTAGTGAAATATCTTTTGATAAAGAGTAAGTAATTAGAGTAGTGTTCAAAAACAA
>PCAI01000056.1 GCA_002731195.1 Methanobacteriota archaeon
CAGTTTCTTCTACAGTTTCTTCTACAGTTTCTTCTACAGTTTCTTCTACAGTTTCTTCTACAGTTTCTTCTACAGTTTCTTCTACAGTTTCTTTTTCAAAGTCTTTTGATTCGGGATATAGTATAATATCATTATCAGCATTTAGCAATTCGTTTGGAGTTGAGTCTTCAATCCACTCAGGCAAATTTGGATCTTCATCAACTTCATCTCCAAATGTTGCGCCGTGAAAGTCTTGGACATCAGACATCTTATATTCGGACTCTGGATCTCCTTGGATAATATACACTACTTCAATTCTCTCATCTTTTTCTATTCTACCAATTGCCCAAGTAACATGCGTCCCTTCTCTAGCAGATTCTTTTGTCGTAGATGCTTCTCTCTCCCCAGTTATAGATGAACGTACACTAGAGTCTTCAATTGCAAACGTTCCGGGCACTACATCATGTAAGGCTAAATCTTCTAATGCACTGTCTGAATTATTATCAAACATCAGCATTACCTCATATTTGCCAAGCCCTCCTCCTGGGAATACTTCTTTCCCAGTACTTATATTTCTTCTGCGATGGACAACTTTCATTTGAGGTGGTTTTTTAACCAGTCTTTCGGCCACAGGACCGAAACGCTCTGAACTAAAATAAGCCTTTACAGGTGCTGAAAGTAACTTATTCTGAGGAGAAGGATCAGGCGCATGTAGTGGATATCGAATTAACATTGTCTTACCCGGCCTAAGTCCGAGGGGCGCTGAAGTACCTATGGTTGCACGAAGACCATGCCCATTTGAATCAGGTGATATGAGTTTTTCTTCAATTTGTATGCCATTTATTATTTCAACTTGATATTGTTCTGGTTTCAATTCAAGTCCCTCTATTTCTATAGATATTTGACTATGAGAAGGAGGTTTGAATATTCCAGGTATATCATCCAAAATCCTGACAACATTCATCACTGCAGAACCAGTGTTCTCGATAGTGATAACTGCCTCGATGTCAGAAGAAACATAAGACTTGATTCTAGATTTATCATATCTTTTATTGACAATGGCGTCAAGTATTGTTAATTTTTGTTCCTTTAATGAAACCTTACCTTTAGACTGAACAGAGATTCTTGGAAGTATTGAATATTTAACTTCTTGAGTAAAACTAGGTTGTTCTTCCGATTCGACTCTTTTTATCATAGAATCCCATCTTCCTTCCGGAGGTATATCTTGCCTTATATCTGAAACGTCCAATATTGGTTCATCCCTTCCTATTAAACGTACAGTTGCACCAGAAAGAGCAACTACAAATGATGATTTATTCTCAAAAACACATTTACAGTCCCATACTCCTGGCCTATCTTGTTCCTTTGCGTTAACGTAAGAAAATTGCCTACCTGAACTTGTTACCTTCTCAAATTGGGATCTTGATATCGTAGCATCAGCAGAATATGTTGCTGTACAAACACCAGCAGATATTTTATCAACTGAAGATATATTTGCAGAAACTGAAAGAGATAATGGCTTCTTTTCACCTGGATTTAAACGACCTATATTCCAAACCAACATATCATCTTCAATAACATATTCTGCATCTTCTGCATGTATAAAAGACTCAGGCATAGTTCTTGTAACTTGTACATCGTTCAATGGCACAGAAGATATATTCTCTAATTCAATTAGTATTAAGATATCTTGAGGATTATCCAAATAAACAAGTGATAAACTGGATTCTTCATTTCTTTCGGCATCAGTATCTATTGATTCTGTCATTACAATCATTCTAGGGCCCTGTGCACTATATTTGATGATTTTTTCTTCAGTCGCATCAAGTTCTCTTATTGGTATAATAGCTTCACCGAAATCCGTAGAGTCTGTATTCTTTAGTTGTACTTCAATATCCCATGCACGGTGTTTTTTACTTGCATTTCGAAGTATGAGTTCTCCTTTAATAGTTTGATTTCTTACAGAACCATTAGGATTTAATGAAGATTCTTCAGATTCTTTTAGTGTTGCATGTAATTTATCTCCTGATATTGAATCAACTTCTATTGCAGGTCTTAAAATAGAAAAATTAGCCTCTTTTGATGCTGAAAATTGTTGTTCTTCGGAACCATACATTATAGAAAATGAATCAGTAGTAGATTCTAATTCAGAATCTGAAGGCTCTTCAACGTTTACTGATTCTTGTACTGTTTCTCCAGAAAATATCGATAGTGAGTCGGCCAATGATTTTAGAGAATCTGGAGATTTAGAAGTATCATCATCGGAATTCTCTGATTCATCGGTATTTTCTTCATTGCTGCCTAACAATTGAGAAAATGAAGAGGAAATATCAATAGGTAGAGAGGGAGTTATATCGAAAGAAGTTGATTCGGATGCTTTTTCATTATCTGGTTTAAATTGATCTGATTCTAATTCTTGATCCATATTAGTACTCTGAGTATGTAAATCAGGAGGAGAGATCAATCCAGGAGGTGGGGGTGGTGTCAGCCCAGGTGGAGGTGGGGGTGGTGTCAGTCCAGGTGGAGGCGGAGGAGGTGTCAGTCCAGGCGGAGGCGGAGGAGGTGTTAATCCAGGCGGAGGCGGAGGAGGTGTTAATCCAGGCGGAGGCTTTAGCGGTGGTGTTTGTTTAGACTCCTGAGTATCTTCAATATCTTCATTTTGAATATCTAAAGAGCCATTTTCCTTTTTATTTTCTTCATCATCTGGGTCTGAAACAGGAGGAGGTGGAGGAGGGAATGGGAATCCTGGAGGCGGGGGTGGAGTCTGTTCAGCCATACGTAAACAACCCTTAACGGTAAACACCCCCCATAGTTAGAGGGTATAACGATTACCTGTTCATTATTCTAATAGAACTACTGATAGAATAGTTGAAACTATGAATCACGTGGGAGTGATATGAGTGCACAAGACAGTACTAGCCCCCCGGTAATATTTGTAGTTGGTACGGCAGGTGCAGGGAAGAGTTCATTGGTAACAGCGTATCAACGATGGGCTAGATTTCTTGAAGTAGATGTCATGGCAATAAATCTTGACCCAGGAGCGGAAAGAGTCCATTATGACCCTGAATTTGATGTAAGAGATTTAGTTTCTCTATCGGATGTAATGAGCGAATATGATCTAGGGCCAAATGGAGCGCAAATATTAGCAGCGGATTTAGTGGCATCGCAAGCAGAAGATGTTTTTGAACAGATTGAAGGATTATCCGGCGATATGTTAATTGTAGATACTCCCGGGCAAGTTGAATTATTTGCTTTTAGAGAAGCATCAAGTCACCTTGTAGACGTTATAGGGCAAGGAAGAGCGTGTCTTGTTTTCTTATTCGACCCCATGTTATCGCGGACACCGAGTGGTTTCGTTTCTCAAATGCTATTATCTTCCATAGTTCATTTCAGATTGGGATTACCAACTGCCAATTTCTTATCTAAAACAGATTTATTAGAGCCTGAAGAATTAGAAAAAATAATGGAATGGGGAGATAATTTAGATATATTAGAAGTAGCCCTGTATGAAGAGTCAGAAAATCAAGCAAATGATGCGAGATCAGGTAGTCAAAGAGCAGAATTTGCCATAGGGCAATTAAGAATGATGCAAAATGCTGCCATTCAACCAGGATTAATACCATTATCTAGCGAAGAAGAAGATGGATTAGCAGATGTTCTAACCTTTGCACAAACAATGTTTGGAGGAATGGGCGATACAAGAGACGGATATGCGGGAGATATTGAAGATGAAAGATTATGAAGAAAAGAGGGATTTATTAGCTATTGATGATTTTAATAAAGAATTACCTGACTTAATTGACTGGGCGATAAAGATAAAGAATGGCGAAGGAATTGTAGAAGATTTCAGACCGTTGGAAGGGATGTCGATTGGTTCTATTTATGAAAAGCCGTCAACAAGAACCAGAGTATCTTTTGAAGTAGGAGTGAATAAACTAGGAGGGCAACCATTGACATTACTTTCCAATGATATTCAATTAGGAAAAAGTGAGTCTATAGCAGATACTGCTGCGGTTTTATCGCGTTTTCTAGATGGAATAACATACAGATGTTTTAATCATTCAGATGTAAAGGAATTAGCAAAACATTCCACAGTTCCAGTCATAAATGCTCTCTCAGACTTACATCATCCCTGTCAGGCTGCTGCAGATTTGATGACGATAACAGAAAATAAAGAAAAGGTAAATGGCCATATATCATGGGTTGGAGATGGTAATAATGTCCTACACGACCTTATTCTAGCTAGTGTATCAATGGGACATGATTTTAGTTATGCTACTCCATCAGGTTATGAACCGGATGAAACAATTATCAAAAGAGCGAGGAAAATTGCTGAAAATACTGGTGCAAAGATTAGCTCAACAAATGATCCGGAGGAAGCTGTTCAAGGTGCTGGCGTGATATATACAGATATTTCTGTGTCAATGGGAGAAGAACATATGACGGAAAAAAAACATGCATTTGATGGATTTCAGATAAATGAAGAATTGGTTTCTAATGCTGACTCAGATTATTTATTCATGCATTGTTTACCTGCACACAGAGGAGAAGAAGTAACAGATGGAGTAATAGATTCAAAGAATAGCGTAGTATTTGATCAAGCAGAAAATAGAATGTGGGCTCAAATGTCACTTCTAACATATATGTGTAATGAGAATGCATGGCATACCTTTAGAGAATTATTCTAAATTAATGAAATAAGGGTAAATGCCCCTAAGCATAGATATAGTGATTTTTTGAGTAATTGTTGAGCTGCATAATCTTGAGCAAGTGAAAGTTTCGACTTAACCATTAATAAAACGAGAATACTAGGTAAAACTAGAATGAGATGTTGTGGTTTAAATAAGTCAAAAGCAAAGGTCATTAGTATTGAAATTAGTGTTGATAAAGATATAAGATATGCCATAATTCTAGTTTTTTCTGGACCTATTTTCATTGCTAAAGTATTACGGCCTTCATCTGCTTGTATATCTTCAACATCTTTTATTATTTCTCTTGCTAAATTGTAGAGAAACCCTATGATTGCAACCGATACTACTCTGAGATTTGATAATTGATAAACTCCTGCAGATCCGAATAAAACAACCATTGCGACTGAAGCACTAATTGCAATATTGCCTGGGAGGCCGCGGCTTTTCAGATTAAAGCTATATTTCGACTCGGATTCATAATTAATTAAAAGGAATAAAGCTGTAAACCAAATCAATATAGATGGGATCCATGATTTAAAACCTTGATCTGAATTATATGCGAAAAAGGCAGCACCTGCGATTGAAAATAAAGAAATGAACATTAAAAAATAAATTGCTAATTTTGCCTCTTTAATTGATATTTTTCCCGATGGAAGTGGCCTGTTTGGTTTACCAATCTTGTCTATCTCAAAATCAAGATAGTCATTTAGTGCATTCCATGATGCCATAAATGAAAATACAGATACTGCCTGGAGCATAGTAATGTAAAGTAAATCTCCCTCTGGAATACTTTCTAGAGCCATAATAGAGCCTAGAAATACTGCAATAGCACCTCCAAGACTATTTCCTGTGCGAAAAAGAGTAGTCCATGACTTGAATTTGTTACTCATGCCTATTACTGTGGGAATGTTATGAGGACTTGACTTTATGGGCTCATTACTATCGGAGAATCCTTATTCATAGCCCAAACGCAGACCGTGTAAACACTACCTCGGAATTCTCCCCTAATATGTCCAATTTTATCAAATCTAATATCTTTAGCAAGAATATTGCCTACTTGATTCATTGTTGCTCCCCAACGAAAACGATTGTTCAGATGATCGAATATCTCAACAGTATTAGCTGAACCTTGTTTTTCAAGAAATACTTTCACAGCCTCTCTTAATCTTCTAGTTCCAGACATCTTATGCCCTCACAGAATTTCCCTTACTTGCATTAAATCTTTTCACTAGTCCGTCCCAACTGGATTCATTAATCGCAACTGGTAATGCAGTTTTACGTAATGGATGCCAAGCCTCATCGGGAGATAATATCCCACTGTCATTTACCAGAAGGCCGTTATTTTGGGCATTTACATCTTTATTATTAGTTTGAATTAATAGATCGAATGATACTATCCTACATGGCTCTGGTCGCTTCCTATAAATTATATCATTAGCCTCATACTTGTTTTGCTTCATGGCCCTATGAAATGCAATTAGCATATTAAGAAAGGCAGAAGAGGGTGTAGTGAAAGTGAAAGTGAAGATTATCATTGAGGAGATTCATACATTGTTTTCATAAACACTGCTCATATGCGTTAACCTGTCGCTCGTGTGGTGTAGTTCGGCCCATCATGTCGCCCTCTCGAGGCGACGACCCGGGTTCAAATCCCGGCACGAGCACCAAAAAATATTATTGTTACAAGTGAATTTTTTATGACCCAGATTAACTAAATGAATATGTCTTTAATGTGGAAAGATACTTCTGGATATAAATCATTTTTAATTACATTTTCTATTTTTTCCATGCCTGCGTCATTGTGTGCATATGTTATCTCACCTGAACTTACAAACCAATTCCAATTCTTTTGGAATATTAATGCATCTTCTTTATTTTGACAGAGAGATTTAGGTATTGAATGATACATAGCAATTTTATTGCGTGATTTTTGAAAATATTTACCAACTACTTCAGGTAGCATTTTGCTAATCCAAGTATCTGAAATAATTTTAATTTCTCTTGAAATTATATATCTGGGATTATCTAAAGGAGATAATATTTCTTCCATTGCTTCTGTGAAAAGTCCTGATTCGACATCATTAGAATCTTCTAAAAAGGTGCGTAACCAACCACCTCCTCTTTCTCCTCCTGAAACTTTTGTATTGTACCGGAGCAAACCAACTTCTTTCAAAGAACGTGCCACAGATTCTGCTATTGCTATTATGAGATTTTCTTCTGTCCATTCAGCTCTTCCAATTTTCAAAGATGATGGGAATCCGTTAGCAAATCCTTGCTTCATTTTTAATTCAAAGGCTTTCTTTGCTTGTGCATTGAAAGGTTGCCCTATCCCCCATAATTCTCTTATTTTTTTCCTATTCTTGGATCTTTGAATCATCTCCTCATTAAAAATACTCATTACTTCAGAAATTCCTTCTGGTCTTACCTCGGTAAAGGCAGCATGAACATGACCAACTCCTTTCTCAATAGCACCATCATCACAAACACCATATAATTTTGAATGTTTTTTCTTGAAACGATGATAATCATCAAAACCTTTACTAAATTCTTCTGCTAAACAAACTATATCCCAATTATTTGCTACTTTCTCTGGATTATTTTTATCCAGCCTAAAAGAACGTCCTCTTAATTGATTGATACTCATGCTGGTAGTTACAGTAGTCAAATCTATCAACACATTGATTTTACTAGCATCCCATCCTTCGCCCAGAAGTCCTCTAGTGCCAACTAAACATTTAGTAACACCTTCTTGAAATAAATCAGTAATCATCTCAGTGTAATACCTAGGAGTCCACTGTGATCCTCTAGCACTTATCTCATGATAACCTGATTTCTCTGATTTAACAAAATTAATGTCTAAGTCTCTATCTTCAACCCACTTTTTAAACTTGGGAAGAATTGTCTCTGAAAGATCATCATCAACTAAGACAGTAGAGCCGGTCATCAAAACAGGATCCAGTGCATCTGTAGATTTATCCTTCAATAATGCTCTAAAAGCTGCTATAGCACCTCCTGCATCTTTGTCTAACACATTGTCTACTAGTCTCGTAGCAGAAGTTTTTTCAAAGTCAGTAACTATTACTGCTCGGATATCATCGTCAAGAATGTCCATTTCAGATGAGAGGATATCAGTTAGTGCATCATATTTCGCAGTAGCGTATGCCATAACTCTCCCTATTGGTGAAGCGCATAATTGCATGCCAGTTTCTGTTATCTGTGTCCCTAACATTCGCAATCTTTTTTTTGCAGTATTGGCTAAATCGTGATCTTCCTTGCTTCTTGAGCGTATTAAACCATTTCTTATGTATCTATCAAGTAAAGGTATCAGTATATCATGCTCCGTTAGATTTTGATTTATTATCTTCCTTTCTAAAGGAGGTACTTTACTAGGTAATTTTAGTCCTTTTTGAAATAGATATAATCGCGATAGATTTGCCAGAGATTCGTCCCTTCTCACAAATGATTTCCAATCCTTAGCAGAACCACCAGGTAATTCAAGATTAGAAAGAATGTCAAATAACCAGATATCTAATCCTTGACACCTATCCTCTGAGCCTGAATCTGGTTTTCTACTAATTTCTTCTATGAGATTATTAAAATCTTTATCAACGTTGGCAATATATTCCATTTCTTCTGTTGTAGGTCTAACAAAATATACTAAATCTTGGTAAGGAGAAAGATTTGAATTACGAACAAGTGTAGGCACTGGTACTTCATAATCAATTTCTCCGAAAAATTCTTGATATCGCTTTAAATCTACTAAATTTACTCCATTTAGGTCTGGTGGTGTTGCAGTTAAACCTAAGACAATAGGATTTCCAAAATAATCACGAATATCAGAAAGAATTCTGCCCCAGTGCCCTAATAAATGATGGCATTCATCCAAGATAATCAGGCCGATTCCTGATTCGCGTAATGTCTCTAATTTCTTTTTTGCAGAGTCGTGCAAGACCCATAATGCATTACCTTTTGAAATATAATCATCCCTTACCTTCTTTCGGTAATTAGTCAATCTTTCTACATAATAGTCTAAATTATGTTCTTCAAGATCGGATATCCATTCTTTTGCTATTTCATGATTTGCTGCTTCACCTTCTGAAATAAGTTTTTCAATCCATATTTCCATGGCAGCATCATCCAAATTATCATCTCCTCTTTTGGGTAAAGTAAGTGATTGATATGTTAAA
>PCAI01000057.1 GCA_002731195.1 Methanobacteriota archaeon
CATTTTAGCCATAGATATTATTTTTCTATTATTTTTTCATCCTTTTCTTCCCAAGGATGCCCATTCTTCCCAAAATACTATCATTTTGAGAATATAGGCTGTAATTCTAACTAAGTTGACCTTAAATCAGGCAGAATATATCAATTTCAGTCCAGACGGGCCATTCAAAAATGAATCTTATCGTTATTAGTAATTAGTCTGTTAAGTATTTTTAACAATCCTCTAAGTGTCACTTCACTAACTCCAGAAACCTTGCAAACTTCACTTTGTGTTCTTGTAGAGGAACTTCGCTGTGATGCCTTATAGAGTATAACTCCTGCAATGCCAGACGGTTTTTTTCCTTGCCATTCTAAATCATCTTTTACTGTACTCCATATTTCTCTTGCTATTCCTAAAACATAAGGTGGGAGATTTAAATCAGAATGAAACTTTTCCAAATATTCCTCTGGACCTGTAATGTGCTGAGTCCCTAGATTTCTAGCAACTAGTCTTATTGTGCGCTTCAATTCTTTCTGTCCAATCTCAGATTCCATATCGAAAGCTTTCGTTATCTGTTCTATCTGGCGAGGAATTTTCGCTTCTCTTGCTGCTATGTATACACAAGCAGCAGTAACTCCTCTGATGCTTCTCCCAGTGACTAAACCTCTATCTACAGAATGTCTGTATAGAGAGGCAGCTTCTTGCTCAATCTGTGGAGGCAAATCTCCTCTATCTCTAATGAATTGCATTGCAGTTGCCAGATTTCTGGCCCTAGAATCTCTAGTTTTACTACGCTGATCCAATATCTGTCGTCTTCTCCATTCTTTCAAACCTTTACTATTCATCCCATGTCTTTTTGCAGCACTAGATGTCAAATCTGATCTCCTAATTTCAGTCGAGAGTCCTTTGTCAGAAAGTGTGAGTGTAGTAGGTGCGCCTACTCTACTTCTATCTTCACCTCCTGAATGATTCACCCATTCTGCTCCCGGATCAATCATATTCTGTTCTGCAACATAGCCACATTCAGAACATATTATTTCTCCTCTAGAATTATCTGTATCCCACGAAACTGCTCCACAAATTTTACAACTCCCACTCATAGATTCTGTATTCCTTATCATAGAAGGTCTTGGCGCAGGAGAAATTGCATTTCTCTTCTTATTGTATTTCTTTACCTTACTGGAATTATCAACATTTACTGCAGTATCTCTTTTCATCTTATCAACTCCTAGTTGTATAGTGAATACCATATTATATAAACATTTTTTTTTGTTGTTCATTCATTTATCCGTTTTGTTTTTCCACCATAGCCCTTGGCGTGTAATATGTCTACTGCCAGTCCAGTGAGAACTGCTCTCTATCATTCACATCTAGAAAGTAATGCAAAAATAGTTGACTTTCATGGTTTTGAGTTGCCAATATGGTATTCTTCGATACAGGAAGAACACTTAGCAACAAGATCGACTGCAGGTTTATTCGATGTTTCTCATATGGGCTTCTTTCGTTTTCTGGGAGAGGATGTTTCAACATGGCTTAGTTCTCTTGCCACACAAGAATTTACGAAGTTTAAACCTGGAAGTTGTGGTTATACACACTTTTTAGATGATAATGGCCATATAATTGATGATATGATTTTTGCAGTAGTTTCTGAATCTGAAATATTGGGCGTCCCCAATGCTTCAATGGTTTCAACAATGTTAAATTGGTTTTCTCAACATCTCCCAAATGATAAATCGATCATTATTGAGAATAAGTCTAAGGAAACTAGTATTATAGCTTTACAAGGCCCCGCATCTAAAGAAATATTGACATCAGTTTTAGGTCCTGAAAATGCAGTAAAGAGATTCAAGTGCCAAACTATCAGAGAAAATGAACTAGGAATAAAAGGGTGGATTCAAGGGACAGGTTATACTGGAGAGCCTGGTGCCGAAATATTTGTTTCTAATGAAAAAGCACCTTTATTATGGAAAAAAATTCTTGATTGTAAAGAATTAGGAGTAGTTCCCGTTGGTTTAGGTGCAAGGGATACATTAAGGTTGGAAAAGGGTTATCTTTTATCCGGACAGGATTTTCTATGGCCAGGACTTGGATTAAATCCTGATGGTAATTTACCTAAGAGTTTCCTATCGAGGAACACCATCGAAGCCAATGTGCCCTTCGGGCTCGATTTAAATCACGATTTTATTGGTAAAGAGTTTGTTGAGAAGGCGCTGCTTTCAAAATTAAAATGGGTCGGATTAGTCTGTCAAGAAAGGGGCCCATCCCCTCGTCCCGGTCATCCAATTTTTTCAGGCGAAAATACCGATGAAATAATTGGTTACGTTACAAGCGGTGGACCTTCTCCAAGTTTAGGGCGTGTAGGGATTGCCATGGCATATATCGAAGATGTCCAAATGAATCAAGATGTTTGGGTACAAGTTAGTGCAAGAAAAAGAATAAGGGCAACAATATCATCTACTCCCTTTGTTTAATCTTGTTTGCACAAAACCTATGTCTAAACCCTCTTTGCATCAATTGATATTATGGCGTTAGATGACAAGTTTGTATCTTTAGCACTTAAAAATCTCCAAGACGTTTTGGCCCGAAGTGGTATTTCTCCAGAAGCTTTGTTCTCAAAATATGATTTTGATGGAGACGGTTTTCTTTCTTATGATGAATTTTCTAAATCCTTGACCAGCATTACAGGTCAAAGCGCACCTCGGGCTGCATTAGATGCCATATTTTCTGCAATTGATAAAGACGGAAGTGGAGGATTAGATTTGAGAGAAGTCATCGCTTCTTTTGGCGGGCAAACCATTTCATCAAGTAATGATCTTTCACAGAGTAGTACTCTTGAGATAAATGGTCATGCCAATGATGACTATAATGGTAAATTTATGTTACAAAAAACCCAAATAAACGGCCATCCATGGTTTAAAAATACAAAAAACCCATCATCTCCTAAAATATTGTACTATTTCAATGCAAATTCTGGCGGCGCTCCGTCTTGGAGTTTAGATGATAGGATTCAAGATGGCAGCAAAGATCTGTATAGAGGAGGCTGGACTCGTGCACTGGCAGATGGAGAACTACCTTTGGGCACACGAAGGTGGGTAGGAATAGGGAAAATTACTATTTCAATTTCCGATACTCCAAGCACGACAGAAGTTACAATAAATGATGAAGAAGAACAGATTACACAAACCAATATTGCTGTCGAAGAAAGAAAATTAAGTGCTGATGATGAATTGTATAGTTCTAAAACAGGAAAGCAGCAATTAGAATATCTTCGAGATAATGGCACTACTCCCACAAATATGGAAGGTATGATATCTGAATTAGGTTTGATTAAAGACGCACTAGTTAAAGGTGTTAATGATAATTCAGTAACTGTAGGCGAAGGTAGGATATATGCAGATTCTGTTTTTGAAAATAAATTAACTAATTTTCCTACTCTTCTAAGACCTATAGCGAGATCAGCATGGGATTCTCAAGCCGATTCAATTGAAGCAACTTTACTAGCTTCAGCAGGAATAGCAACTATCGGAGCCTCCGTTATTGCAGCCAATTCAAAAATTGATGAGCAACAGATGAGGCAACCACAAACTCCAGAAATCGCTATTCTCGAAGAAACTAGTTCTAATGATATAGTAGAAATTAATAATGATCATGGAGAGGACTATATTTCGCCAGAAATCGGAAAGGAACAAGAAAATTCATCTTCAGAACAAATATCTATAGAGGAAGAAATAGTTGAGAAATCTTCTAATTATACTATTGATGAAGTAATAGAAGAATTTTCAAAAGCCAGATTCTCTGCAGAAAAGCAGATGGCTGAGGAAAAATATAAGGGTGAAAATTTTACTCTTAACATTAAAATTACTAGTGTACAAAGAACATTTGGTATGAATCTAAAAGAAGAATACAAAGGAGGAAATACAATCCTCGCTAAATATGGAAAAATTGACTTAGAGATATTATTGCCCAATACTCCTGAATATTCTGATTATAGTCAAAATAATGAATATACTATCGACTCTACTATTTCTTCATGGAATGGCATACGTAACCGTCTAGTTCTAATGGCTTGATTTCAAAGTACACTAAATGCTTCATCTATCATTTCTTCGATTCTTGTCTGAGGCCTAAATCCAAATCTGTCTTCCATATCTCTGCCATCGACTACGCCAAACACTTCTCCTTCGATGCCTCCGCCAGTAAGGACGTCACAATTTACTTTATCACGATATAAGTCAGCCAAATTGTTCATCATCATCCCAGATCCTGAGCCAATAGCCATACTTTCTCTAGTCGGAGGAGGATTTCTTATGGTTGCATCAACTACTCTTAGTAAATCATGAATATGAATAAAATCCTTAACTCCTGTGCCATCTCCAGGTACGGTTACTCCAAATCCTATATTGCAGTCTTCAGCCCACCTATGGAGGATGCCGTTTCCAGGGGGGCCATTCAATGGGACTCCTTGAACATTTGAGACTCTCAGTATACTTACTGGACGTTCTGCCTGTGCTCTTTCCATTGCAGTTTCTTCCATCCACAATTGCCCTACTGCAGCAGCATCTTGAGGGTCAAGGCTAGAATTCCAGTCATAGAATGGATGCGAGCCGTATGCTGGATCCCATTGAGGATATACTCTCAAAGTACCAAGAATAATCATATGTAATCTCCCATGTCTATCTACGGCATCAAGAATAGGCCTCGCTTCTTCTCTCATCGCTCGATATGCAATATCATCATCCCTATCTTTCCCTAGTGTTGTCCATGAATTGATATGAATCAAAGCACTACATGGCGTAAGTATCGCATCTAAAGCTGTTTGATCTCCTAATATTTCATTTGGAATTACTACTGCTGCCGGCCCTAACATTTCGATAATATATGGTGCAATGAACGAGTCGGCCCATGTAATTGCAATCTTCATTGTACCTTGGAAAGAGTTCAAGGTAATTAATAATGTGTATAAAAATAAAGAGATTCATCATGCGAATTATTCAAACACCTTACCGCCGTCTTTGCAATTAGTAAGAGGGGTCGCGACTATGGATCAAATGCCAAATTTAGGACGAGAAAAAGAAATGCTCGATGTTTTAGGTCTAAATTCTATGGAGGAGTTATTTAGCAATATTCCAGAAAATATTCGTAGAAAAGACCCATTACCTCTTCCAGCTCCTCAATCTGAGGAAGAAATATGGTCAGACGCAGTAAAACTACTCGGATCAAATGTAACGTTGGATGATAAACCAAGTTTTCTTTCAGCAGGTCTTGTTAGGAATTTTGTACCTACTGCAGTAGGTATGCTGGCTACAAGAGGAGAATTTCTTACTTCTTATACTCCGTATCAACCTGAAGTAAGTCAAGGCATGCTCCAGGCGATGTGGGAATTTCAAACTATGATAAGTGAATTAGTTAATCTGCCCGTTGCCAATGTTTCGATGTATGATGCCTCAACAGCGGCAGCAGAGGCTATTACATGCGCAGTTAGAGTTCACAATAAAGTCGCAACACAGAAAGGTATTGTTTACGTCTCTGAATTCACACCTCCTCATCGCTTAGCAGTAATAAGAAATTATACACAAGGTGGCGGGATTGAAATTAAAAAACTCAAACATCAATCTAATGGCTATATTGACATTTCTTCAGTTAAAGATGCAGAGGGTTGTTGTGCTGTTTATGTTGAGCAGCCTAATTGCTTTGGTGTATTAGATTCTAGTTTAGTAGAAATAAAAGAAATCATTGGGAAAGATACTGCACTAATTGTCGGCGTAGATTCCGTTTCTCTGGGTATAATTGAGCCACCGGGGAGTTGGGGAGCAGACATAGTGGTCGGCGAAGGGCAACCTTTTGGAATAGGGCCAACAGCAGGTGGGCCAATATATGGAATCTTTGCATGCGGTAGTAAATATACAAGACAGATGCCAGGTAGAATTGTTGGATTAACAAAAGATACGGATGAAAAAAGAGCCTTTACTCTGACTCTATCTACACGTGAACAACATATTAGAAGACATAGGGCAACTTCTAATATATGTTCAAATGAGACTCTAATAGCACTCATGGGCGCAATCCATATGTCTCTTTTGGGTCCCGAAGGTCTTGAAAGATTAGCACTGAGAGTTGCAGCAAACACTGAACTAGCAAAAAAATCGATTTCTTCAATTGATGGAATAGAATTGGTAGACACCGACTCACCAAATTTCAGAGAATTTAGAGTTAAACTACCTATATCTACATCCGATGCGTTGGAATATTTGGATGATTTTGGAGTAATCGCAGGTCTTGACTTGGGAATTTGGTGGGATTCACTTGACTGTTGTTTACTTATTGGAGTAGATGAGAGGACTTCGGAATCAGACATTAAGAAACTTAGTGATGGATTATCAATGTGGCTAAAGGAGGTACAAAAATGAGTGATCTCTTTTCTTTCAATGGTGCCGAAGGAGCAGGATGGTCTCAACCAGAACCTTCTATCTCTAGAGAACAATTAATCAATTCAATACCCGAAAACCTTCGAAGAAAGTCGCTCCCCAATTGGCCAAGAGCGAGCGAACCTGAGATAGTTAGGCATTACACATGGCTGTCTCGTCGTAATTTCGGTATCGACAACGGCTTCTATCCATTGGGATCTTGTACTATGAAACACAATCCTCGAATAAATGAGAAGATAGTTCAACTACCTGGAATGGATAGAATTCATCCTCTTCAACCAGAACATCATGTTCAAGGTTTACTTGCAATTTATTTTGAAATGCAAGAGATGCTTGCAACATGTGCTGGAATGGATCAAGTAACACTTCAGCCCGTTGCTGGCGCACAAGGAGAATTTACAGCAATGCGCTGTATACAAGAATACCATAAAAGCATAGGGCAAAATCATCGATGTAAAGTAATTGTACCTGATTCAGCACATGGTACTAATCCTGCCTCGGCATCTATGTGCGGCTATGATATTATAGAAATTCCAAGTGGTTCAGATGGTTGTTTAGATTTAGAAGCTTTAAAATCTGCTGTTGGTGAAGATACAGCAGCAATGATGATTACTAATCCTTCGACATTAGGAATCTTTGAGAACCAAATAGCCGAGGCAGCAAAGATAGTACATTCTGCTGGTGGACAGATGTATTATGATGGTGCAAACTTCAATGCAATAATAGGAAAAACTGATCCGGGAAGAATGGGATTTGATGCCGTTCATTATAATCTTCACAAAACATTTAGCCAGCCTCATGGAGGAGGAGGGCCGGGTAGTGGCCCAATAGGCGTGAAAACACATCTTAGACAATTTTTACCTACTCCTCTGGCCGGCCGAAGGAAAATTAATGATTCTGATAGAAAAGGCGTTGGTGATGGATATTGGTATTTTTGGGAAGACGTAGGTAATGATAGCATCGGCAAAGTGCAGCAATGGAATGGTAATGCTGGTGCTGTTGTCAGGTCATGGGCTTTTTACAGAAGATATGGAAGAGAATTAGAAAAGATGAGTGAACATGCGGTTCTCAATTCTAATTATCTAAGGCATAGGATAATGAATCCTGATAAAGAAATAGCTGAAAAAATACATGCTATGCCGGCTGATGGAGCACCTTCCAAACTAGTAATGCATGAGTTCACTCTATCTTTATCTCCTTTAAAAGAATTGAATGGAGTTACTGGGAAAGACGTAGCAAAAAGACTCTTGGATTATGGAGTCATGGCTCCTACGTTATATTTCCCAATGATAGTTCCAGAATGCCTTATGATAGAACCAACTGAAACTGAGTCGATAGAGGTTTTAGATCAGTTTGCAGAAGATTTTCACAAAATACTTTCTGAAGATCCAGATATTGTCACTACTGCGCCACATACTACTGATGTCAAAAGAGTTGATGAAGTATGGGCTGCTAGAAACTTAATACTGAAACACCCTGGTAAGGGCCAGATTTAGTTACCAAAATGAAGAATAATACAAACCCATTCGGAACATTATGGATGCACTAGAGGACGGTCACTGGTTGCTCGGTGATCCAGCTTGGTGGAACCTTGATGATGCACTGCCTCCTGACTCAAGAAATGGTGAACTAAAACCTCCTAAATCTTGGAATTATTCTTCTCCTCGAGGATATCCCGAAGGATGGAAAAGACAAAGACTAAAACCACTGGCTTTTTCACTATTGAAACCAATTTCTTGGTCACTTTTTTTCCTCGCCATAGTCCCTCTTCCTCTAGTATTTCCTAATGAGACTCCAGATGATCAATCTTTTGCGTTTCTCTTTTTCATTATTTCATGGTCTCTTGTAATATATCCTCTAGGAAATTCTCGTGGAAATCAATCATCTCCAATCCATGGACTATTTTCCCTCCCCCTCGATTGGAATTCATTATTCGTTGGCTTATTTTTATTCCCCGCTCATGTGTTCATAGATCCAAGAATAGGTTGGATTTCATATTTTATTTTCTGGTTTGCAATGATTAGAACTATAATGCAGATACAAATAATGATGAAAAACCCACCTGCTCGTTTTTTATTACCAATTGTTATTGAAGACTGGAATGGCAATATATTGGGTGATGAATGGTCTATCAATAGTAATAAATGGAAAAATGGATTAATGGCAGAGTATTCTTTCAAAGAAGGTATGTTGGCTATTTCTGGACTTTCCAGAGGTAAAGATAAATTTCTCTCATTTTCGTTCGTTCATAAATCTGGATTTCTCCATGACCCGTTTTTTGACACTATTTCAGTTGATAATAAATTGGATGAAGTATTACAGGAACCTCCGCAGATACATGGAATCAAATGGCCAGAGAGATTCTTGGTCCCTCTTGAAGAAGAGTAATTTTCTACTCATCCCAACGGTAGGCATTTGAACCGCACTCCTTTCGCAACCATATGGATGTATGTATAATATTAGGTTCCAAATCAGATATGCCAGTTTGTGATAAATGCACGTCGGTTTTGTCAGACCTAGAAATATCTCATTCTGTACACATAGCATCAGCTCATCGGACTCCTAAACATTTAGAATCTGTTATTGAAAATGCCTTAAAGGATGGATGTAAAGTTTTCATAGGCATGGCTGGAATGGCAGCTGCACTACCTGGGGTGATAGCATCAATGACTCCTTTACCAGTAATTGGCGTCCCAGTTGGCGGCAATGTTCCCTATGATAGTCTTCTTTCTATAGTTCAAATGCCACCTGGAATGCCTGTTGCAACGGTAGGCGTGGGTAGAGGAGATAATGCTGCTATACTTGCAGGCCAGATGTTGGCACTCGCGGATATTGATATAGCATCCAGAATTTCACAATATAGAGATAAAAGGGCCAAACAAGTATTGATTGACGATGCAGAAATTAGGAAGTGAGAATTTTGCAAACTCAAGACCTTGTCGAAGAGGCAATAGAGGCTCTTCATTCCAAAATCGATGATACAGCAATCATTGCGTGTTCAGGGGGAATCGATAGTACGGTGGCTGCTGTTCTAGCACACAAGGCTGTTGGCAACCTTCTACATTGCGTATATGTCGATACAGGGTTCATGAGAAAAGATGAATCAAAAGAAGTTTCTGAGATGTTCTCGGATTTAGGAATCAGCCTTAAAATTGTAGAGGCATCTGAAAGATTTTTCGAGAAATTAGAAGGAGTAACCGATCCAGAAAGTAAACGCAAAATAATAGGTGAGCAATTTATACGTGTTTTTGAGGAAGAGCAAAGCATTTGTGGCGCTAAATATCTTGTTCAAGGAACAATAGCACCAGACTGGATCGAATCCGGAGGAGGCGAAAGAGATACTATCAAGTCACACCACAATGTAGGAGGTTTGCCCGATGATGTAGATTTGATAATCGTCGAACCTTTACGTGATTTTTACAAGGACGAAGTACGTAGAATTGCAAGGCAATTAGACATACCTTCTAGCGAACGCCAGCCTTTCCCTGGGCCCGGATTAGCCGTTCGAGTTTTGGGGGATTTAACAGTTGAGAGAGTGGCTGCATGTCGTGAGGCTTGCCATATAGTCGAAACTCATTTAAAATCGGCCTCTAAAGAAGGAAGGTGCGATTTACCATGGCAATATTTTGCTGCTCTATTGCCAGTTAGTAGCGTCGGAGTCCACGGAGATGTTAGAGTCTACGGAGAAACAGTCGTGATTCGTGCTGTTTCAAGTTTGGACGGAATGAGTGCCCGCTATTCTCCAATACCTCATGATGTTTTGTCAGAAATTAGTACTAAAATAACTAATACTTTGAAGGGTCAAGTTAATCGTGTAGTTTATGATGTAACTCACAAACCTCCAGGCACCATTGAGTGGGAATGATTCCGATTCATTCATGAATGCATTAGCAAGCGCAGAGACTGGGCCGACATAGCTTAGTTGGTGGAGCGGTGGACTGTTAATCCACAGGTCGCAGGTTCGAGTCCTGCTGTCGGCGCCACTAAAAACAATCTTAATGACATTTTATGGAACTTTTTTTGTAATATAAAATATTTTTTATTTATTTATCCACGAATGAAATAAGATGATTACACTCACTACAAATATATCCAGTTACAGATCTTACATTTTCTTCAATTCCGAGGAAACTAGCAATAGTATTATTTAATTTAATATTTTTTTTATTAAACATATCACAATTACATAGAGGGCATAACAATTCTCTTTCAGCAACCATATATCTTTTTGATTTTTCAACCATGTTATGAGCCATTAGCCGTTACTTTTCAATATTGACCATAGTCAATATCATTTACCGACTTTCGATGGCAAAGCATGCAGAGAGGAAATACAGCATCCGAAATATTGGAGGCGATCAAATATTCGGGACAACATTACA
>PCAI01000036.1 GCA_002731195.1 Methanobacteriota archaeon
GACAGCAATTGAAATAAGGCCCCAATAGGTTGTTGAAATACCTATGATGTCTGTTTTGGCTTCAAAGCGCCAACTAACATAGGGCCACATTAATAATGTTAAAGTGGTTATCCAAAAAAACATTGAAATCAATGTTTGGCTTTGTTGGATACGCCAATATTGGCGCATGAATGCTTTCTTCATATACGTCCCTAAGCCCGTCTATGCTTTCACGATTTGTATTATCTAGCCTAAAATAGACTATTAATCTCTAAAATGGGCTATGACCGCGGCAGCATTAGATTCAGATGGATCTATTATTTCTAATGAATCTATCTGGATGAACCTACGAGGTGTATTATGTCTGCTTCCAAAGTTAGAATAAATACGGTGTTTGGCGTCTTCGTCGTCACTAGCTACGATATCTAATGTATAGGCTTGATCATGCTTACCATTGCGAAATGTTCCTTTTGCCCTGTATGCCTTCATAACGCGGGCGAAGAATGGTTTTGATATAAAAGCGCCGTGTTATACTAATTTGGTAAAATCAATTAACAAGGAATATTGAGGTTTTAACTAAAAGTTACCCTCAAGGTTCAAATGGTTATTATGAAGTATGATTGTTGAAAGTAGATGGATGCATACAATGGCGAGCAAGAAGAGGAGGAGTTTTCTTCTTCAAAAGATGCTGATTTATCAAATCGGTTGAAAGATATTCCACAAGATCGGTTAGTGGAAGAAATCATTGCCTTGTGGGATGAAGTGAATAATCTAGAATTCGAATTGATAAAAAATAAAAATAATGATATTCCAAAAAAATATTCCACTGAAAAGGATAGATCGATAATAGCAGATTATGAGGAAAAAATAAGAGTTGCCGATATCAAAATAGCGAGGCTTGAGAAGCAACTCCATAATGAAAAAATTCGCAGAGAATCCCTGGATTTAGATGTCGAAAAAATAAAAAAATTAGAATTAGAAAATACTAATTTATTGAAAAATGAAGAAGAATTAATGATTTTAATAATGGACATGGAGAGGCATATAGAAAAATTAGTAGATTCAATTAAAGAAAAATGAAATATACAACAATATTCATTATGATCTCTTCAATCCTAATATATACAAGATTATTTACATTTTGTGGAAATATTATTTCGTTTTCCGAAGTGTTATCAAAGTAGGTGTGTCCGGAAAGTTGTGCCCGGAGTGTATGACCGCAAAAAAGAAAGTGCGATAACAAGATCTATTTCTTCTAGTTATTCCAAAGCAGTTTCAGCATACTTTGGTAAAAATACTCCTAATACGGACTTGGCAGAAGGTTCGCATAATGCATATGTTGCGGCATTGGAAGCGCATGGTACAAATGTAGTTGTACTTCCCCCATTATCTGATCATCCAGACTGTTGTTTCGTAGAAGATACTGCCGTAATGATTGATGAAAAAGCTGTTATTTCAAACATGGGGCATCCATCAAGAGTGGGTGAAGAAATTGCGATCAAAGAATATCTATCCAATGATTATGAAATCATAAAAATGCCTGAAAAATGTAAACTAGATGGTGGTGATGTGGTTTTTTATGATGATTGTTTTTTAATTGGGCTTTCAACACGCACGAATAGAGAAGGTGCTGAATTCCTAAAAAAAGAGATTAAAGAATGTGGATATGATGTAAAATATATTAATATTCCAAAAAGTACACTTCACTTGACTACTGTGTGTTCTACACCAAGGCCGGGGACGATGATTATGGCAGAGGGTCATCTTAATTTTCAGGAGTTTGATTTTGTTGAAGAAATAATAAAAATACCTAATGCAGAAAGTTATGCTTCTAATGTATTGGGTTATTCAAACGATAGAGTGATTATTGCTGGCGATTTTCCAATGACTCGTCGTATATTGTTAGATCATAATTTTTCAATTACTTCCGTAGATATGTCTCCTATTATGGATGCGGACGGTTCGCTTACCTGTCTGTCTGTTTATCTGAAATAGTTTATTTTAAGATTTTAAACCAAAATTCACCTGAAAAAATTTTGCTAAATATTCCTTTATTATCTGAAAAGGGGATATCAAAAGAATTGATGTCGTCGGGTAGTACTTGATTCAATTCCTTATTATCAAACCATATTGCCTTACAACGATCACAACGATCGATTTGTATTTTGCTATCAGTTGTTGTATTCATAGGAATAGCTGTATGAAATGTTCTCATTTTACCTGAACAAATCGGGCAGGAAAAAGTTGCGTTGGTTGGCTCTTCAATGGGTAATTGTAATCGCTTTATTATTCCTGGTTTTAGATTGTTTTCTATCCAAGCGTTGCTGGCCATTGTTCCATAACAAGTATTACACAAAAACAATATTTCGTCTTGCTTTCCTTCACACATGTCTGTATTACAACACGGGCATGTAGGGGGCGCCACGTAGTCAGAGAGGGATGTCTGTATTGAACCCTGTTGCAAATGTAGGTTTTTGCGTTTATGCATTCATATCTTTAATAAAATTCGTTAAAACTCTTTGTAATTCATCTGCATCGTCATATTCTTCTGCAAGATTTCCGGTTATAATCCAATCTGCTCCAGCTGAAGCGGCCCTTTTTGCGGTTTGTCCATCCCTTATTCCTCCGCCTACTATGATTGTTAGATCACATGCTTCTCGTGCTGCTTTGATTAATTCTGGGTTTACCGGTTCATTTGCACCACTGCCTGCTTCGAGATATAGCAATCTAAAGCCATAATATTCTGCAGTTAATGCATATGCTTGTACCCTTTTTATATCGTCTTTTTGAATCAATTTTGCCTTTCCTACTTCTCCAACTTTTCCTCCAGGAGCACAAACCAAATACCCCATTGGTAATGGTTCAATATTACTTTTTTTGATATGAGGGGCGCCAGCAACCTGTTCCTCTATCAGAAAACGAGGGCTAGTGCTATTCATGAGCATCATGAAAGTAACGGCGTCTGCAGAAGAAGAAAGTGCTGCAGCACCCTGAGGGAATAATACAATTGGGACGGGGGTAGTTTCTAATTTCATAGAATCTTGTGTTTTAGCCCATATAACCAATTCTAATATTTCTTTTATTGCTATTACAGTGGCATCAACATTTTTGGTGTCAGTATCTGAAGATCCTCCTATTAATATCATACTACTACCTGCGTTAACGGCTGCAAGGCATCGTTTTGCTGCAACGTCAGGAGTTTGGTCGGCTGGATCTATCAGAATAGCATGTTTTGTTTGTTTGTTTTTTTCTGTTAAATGGGCTAATACTTTCAATTTTTCAGTCATATTTTCACCTAAATTAATTTAAAATAGTTTTAGATCTTAAGAACTCTTGCGCTCTGGCAGAACCCATATTAATCTCAGAATCTATTGAATTTTTAGGATTTGTTCCTTTCCATTGCATTTGTTGAAGCCAATTAATATCAGGTGGTAGTTCATTTTCTGACCAAATTTCTATAATTGAATCCGGGCGTTTGCCAATGATTGAATTATCGATATTAGGAATTGGTTCTAGTAATGTTCCACCATACCATACTTTATCTGGAGTTTGTTGTTTGGATATTATGTGGTCAAAAGTTAAGTTTCCTGATCCAGAAAAACCTGCACCTACAAATTCAATTTTTGATGAATTTACATTTTTTACTTTGGTTCTTAGATGAAAAATACAATTTCTATTTGCAAGTGCTATCGAAATTGCCTTTCTAAACCAAGATTGTCTAATTGCAGTTGATTGGTGATTTGGTTCTTGAGAAAAAATAGGGCTGACCCAATCTGGTCGTAAAAGTGGCCAATTATCAATTATTCCTGGTTTTTCACCATACATTCCTACTTCAGCAGCTTCAGTAAAAAAATGTATTTCACAATTGATATTATCCAATATTTCATGAGCCATGCATAAAAATGATAAATTTGTATCTAAAAAGGCTATTTTCATATTACAAATCCTCATTTGGTTTTATTGAAAGTGCATGAACGGGACATGCGGGGATACAAAGTTTACAATGAGTGCAGACCGGTTCGTCAACGAAAACCAAAATATCTACTAAATCAAGAGCGTTGACAGGACAAAGAGCAATACATGCTGCACATCCAAAACAACGATCTTCATCAACAACAAAAGAGTGTTGAGTGAGTCTAGCCACGGTTCTCCGAAAGGGTTCCATCTCTCAAACTTCCGCCAACCCCTTTATTTCCATTCGAGATATAAATTTCAAATTAGTTATGATATTTTATTAATAAAATGTATTGAATATTGATATTCAATAGTATTCTGACACTGGTAGTCTAAAAACATTAAGATAGAAAATTAATTATTTTTTAAATAATAAAAATTATTATTCTTTCCAATGGAAACAAACGGGCCCCTTCTTCCGCTTTATTCAAGGGCGGCCTGCTTCGGCATTCACAATATGGGGGAGGAGGAGAAATGAATTTTCATAATTTTGTTGAAGTAACATTAAAGGAATCCCCAGAACTTCCTGATTCAAGAGGAAACACAATCAAAAATATGTTGATGACGGATCATCAAATTAATATTGATAAGGTTCGTGTCTTATTAAAATATGATATTAAAGGCAAAATCTCTAATTCACAGATAAACAAAGCTGTATACGATCTTTTTGCAGATCCTATAATAGAATTCGGGTCTGCTAATAATTCGTTATTAAATTCAAAACAGGTATTCCCTGATATTCCTGATTTAGTAATTCAAGTCGGTTTTAAACCAGGCGTTACTGATAATTCTGGTCAAGCAGCTTTAGATGGATTATTTACATTATTTCCTTCTTTGTCAAAGATAAATATTTCTTGTTCTAAAACTTATATTTTTTGGGGAATACCTTCACATATTGACGTTGATGATTTAGCTAAAAAAATTTACAACCCTATGATTGAAAGAGTAAGCATATCAGATAAACAAGCATGTCTCGACTCAGAATGGGCCAATCTGGATTTCCCCGAAAAACCTGTATTGACCGAACAACCTTCTCAAACAATCAACCTTGAAGTAACCGACAATGAATTAATCCAAATTAGTGAAAAAGGACTCTTAGCACTAAATTTAGAAGAAATGAAAGCAATACAAGCAAATTATCGAAACCCCGATGTCCGGTCTGAAAGAAGAAAATTAGGACTACCTGCAGAGGCCCCTACCGATGCTGAACTTGAGTGCCTTGCCCAAACTTGGTCAGAACATTGTTGCCATAAAATATTTGCAGCAAAAATCCATCACGTAGATTCCGAAACAGGAGAAGACACATTCATAGATTCATTATTCAAAACTCATATTATGAAGCCAACGTTAGATATTCAAACAGAAGTAAATTGGTTGTTGAGTATTTTTCATGATAATTCAGGAGTTATTGCATGGAATGATGATTGGAGCCTTTGTATCAAAGCCGAGACACACAATTCCCCCAGTGCCCTTGATCCATTCGGTGGTGCAATGACTGGTATAGTAGGGGTTAATCGAGATATTTTAGGAACAGGACTGGGTGCTCGTCCGATTGCCAATACTGACGTCTTCTGTTTTGGTCCCCCAGATTATTCCGGACATATTCCTGAAGGACTATTCCATCCCTCTCGTGTTTTTCGAGGAGTACACGCCGGTGTTCGAGCAGGTGGTAATGAATCAGGTATTCCAACAGTAAACGGAGCTATCGTCTTTGATGACAGATATCTTGGCAAACCATTAGTTTATTGCGGAACTGTTGGGATGATGCCGAGATTATTGCCCGATGGTCGAGAAAGCCATGACAAGACTCCTCAGCCTGGTAACATAATCTACATGGTTGGAGGAAGGGTGGGGAGTGACGGAATACATGGCGCAACTTTTTCTAGTCTTGAATTGACAGAAGACAGCCCTTCATCAGCGGTTCAAATAGGTGACCCAATAACACAAAAGAAAATGATTGATATGGTATTAGAGGCTAGAGATTTAGGTTTAATACAAGTAATTACAGATAATGGAGCGGGCGGACTATCTAGCAGTGTTGGGGAGTTAGCAGAATTAACAGGCGGCGCGGATTTAGACCTTGCAAAAGTCCCTTTGAAACAACCAGGATTGAGTAAATGGGAAATTTTGGTTTCCGAATCTCAAGAAAGAATGACCATAGGAGTCAATCCAGAAGACTGTGAGGCCTTTGAGAGATTAGCAGCTTTACACGAAGTGGAAGCTACCGCAGTAGGACGATTTACCGATTCTGGCGCCTTTGTTGTTCGCTTTGGGGAAGAAACAGTAGCACATCTCCCAATTTCATTTTTACATGATGGTTGCCCACAACTACAACTCGAATCTGAATGGAAACCCCCCCAACATAAACCTATAATATTCCCTTCATTAGATCATAAAGGAATGGGAGAAATGCTTTCTAGACTTATGGCCAGACCAAATGTAGCAAGTAAAGAATGGTGGGTTAGATCATATGATCATGAAGTCATAGCACAATCCGTAATCAAACCATTTTGTGGCGTGAATCATGATGCTCCGGGCGATGCAGCAGTTATTGCCCCAATACATGGCGATACTCAAGGAGCAGTAATATCCAATGGAATAGTACCTAGGTATTCAGACATTGATTCGTATGCGATGGCAGCAGCTAGTATAGATGAGGCGTTACGTAATGCAGTTTGTGTAGGAGTAGATTTAGCCTTAATCGCAGGACTAGATAATTTTTGTTGGCCAGATCCCGTTGAATCGACAAAAACACCTGATGGAAGATATAAATTAGCACAATTAGTACGTGCAAATCGGGCACTAGATGAAGTATGTAGGGCATACAATTTACCTTGTATTAGTGGCAAAGACTCAATGAAGAATGACGCTACTTTGGACGGCGAAAAAATCAGCGTCCCACCTACTCTTTTATTCAGCCTAATAGGAAATCACAAAGATGTCAGAAAGGCAGTATCTAGCGATTTTAAAGAAGCAGGAGATATGATATATCTCGTTGGAGAAACCCATCAAGAGTTAGGTGCGAGTGAATTAGCATTTATGCTCCAAGCCGAATCACAAGGTGTGAGTGGTATAGGAGGTCAGGTGCCACAAATAGACACTTCAAGGAATCTTTCCTTATACCGAAGTTTAACATCTGCAATGTCAAAAGAATTGGTTGCAAGCGCGCACGATTGCAGTGATGCAGGACTTGCTGCAGCATTGGCGGAATGTTGTTTTGGTTGCGATTCTGGAGCAAACTTAGACATCTCACAACTTCTTTCAACCCAATCTGATTTAGACATATGGGGCGCACTATTTGGTGAAAGTCTTGGTAGAATTTTAGTAAGTATCAAACCCAAAAACTCCCAACTATTTGAGGAATACATGAAAGGCCATACATGCAATCTTCTGGGTGTTGTATGTCCCGAAGATGAAATAATATTCAGAAATTCAGAAGAGGTGGTGCTTTCAGCATCCATGAGTGATTTACGTAATTCTTGGAAAGGAACGTTAAATGGAGGTATTTATTGATGCAACCCAAAGTAGCAGTACTTTCTGGATTCGGAATAAATTGTGAAACCGAAACAATGGCTGTTTTTGACATGGCTGGAGCCAAATCAGATAGGATTCATGTGAACCGATTGGTCAATGGTGAAGTAAATTTAGCAGACTATCACATCATGGCGGTTCCTGGGGGATTTTCTTTTGGAGATCATCTAGGTAGTGGGCGTTTAATGGGCAACAGACTAAGATTCGGATTAAGAGAACAAGTTCGAGATTTTGTCAAGTCAGGGAAACCAGTAATTGGAATATGTAACGGATTTCAAGTATTAGTAAAAATGGGTTTATTGCCCGGTGATAAAGACATCAGTTTGACACAAACAGCCTCTCTTGCCCTTAATGATTCAGGGCATTATGAGAACAGATGGGCAACTTTGGAATTTGATCCAAACAGTCCTTGTATATGGACAAAAAATATGACTAGAATCAGAGTTCCAATTCGCCACGGTGAAGGAAAATTTGTTACTGCAGACAAAAAACTCCTTGATGATTGGAATGAAGCTGGCCAGTTGACCGTTCGCTACGTTGACCCCTCTACGAAATATCCTTCTTCAAGTGACGAAGTTTTACCGTATCCTATTTCTCCTAATCAAAGCTGGAGAAATATTGCAGGTGTATGTGATCCTTCTGGATTAGTCTTTGGATTAATGCCACATCCAGAGGCAAACCATTCAACCTGGTTGGGCGCTACGTGGACTAGAGAAAATATAGAGCACGGAGAGGGTGAAGGGATGCAAATTTTCAGAAATGCTGTAAATTATGTGTTAGAAAATTTCAACAATTAAATGACAATATTCTTGCAATAGACATCTTTCGGAATATCATGACAATTCGTGATGCAACAGACGTATTTTCAGAATGGGCGCTCAGAGGTAGAGATGAGGGGATGGAAAGTGGACACGCCAAATCAGTTAATGAAATGCTAGAAATAGCAATACCCGAACTCAAAACACCATTTTCTGCAATAGATGTAGGCTGCGGGAATGGTTGGTTATGTCGCAAACTTGCATCTCTTGATGATTGTAACAAAGTAGTTGGAATTGATGGCTCCAAAGAAATGATTGCTAAGGCCAAACAAAAAGGAGAGGGGGAATTTCATTTGGCCACGCTTCCTGGCTGGCAACCCCCGCAGAAATTTGATTTAATTCACTCAATGGAGTTTTTGTATTATTTGAAAGAACCATTAGAAATACTCAAGATATTTTTTAATGAATGGTTAGAAGATCAAGGAATCCTTATTGCCGGTATCGATCATTATTTAGAAAATACTGCAAGTCATGATTGGCCACAATCTCTCAATGTACATATGACTACATTAAGTGAAGAGCAATGGAAACAAGGCATGATTGATGCAGGGTTCATAGATGTCGAAATACGACGTGTAGGTGTCAAATCGGGGTTCGTAGGAACTTTAGCAATTTTTGGCCGCAAATCTTGAATTCATCTATTATCTATTCTCGCCTCACACCCACCCGGAAGCCAATAATCCACTAAGTGCCAAAACACCCCACAGAATTAATGGTGGACCATTCTCCTTCCAATTCATTTTGATAGGTTCCTTACCCATTGTGTATTCTAGTCCTTGAGTGATACAAACCACGAACCAAATCCAAACCGGTCCAGCCATTACAAGGGCTAGTCTCGCCTGTTCTTCACCGTCCATGCCTAGAGCGGCGTAGAGTAAGGTAACCGAAGTCAAAAGCATCCATCCTCCGATCATTTTTGCAGTATCATCTGCCCAATTTGTTGCGAGAATGACTCCTGGTCCGGTATGGCCAAGCGCGACTAAAATTAGCCAAATTTGAGGATCTAAAGGGTCCATTTCATCCTTCCTCCTTCAGATGAAGCATACCAGAAATAAACATCGGTGCGGTGAGGAATCCATGCATAACGAGACTAAAGACAATGAAGTTCTCGCCTTCCAAATACCAAGCAACGGCAGTCAAAAGACCCCATAACATTACTATCCCTCCCGAAAGAATGGCTGCTTTCGCTTGATCAGTGCCTTCGGTCATGAAAGCAAGCGCGAGGATGAATACAGCAATACTTACTCCTGCTGCTCCGATTGAGAACTCGGTAATTGCGAGTATTTCGTCAATTATCTCCTTATCTTCCGTGCTTGCATCGGTATAGATATCACCGTAATCTTCGCTAGTAAACATCTCTGTTTCGCCTGACATGCCACCTGAAATTGGCCCAAGCCCAAGTAGTAGCAAGATAATAACTCCGGAAAGAATCATTCCTCTCTGCGGATTCATTATTGTTTTAATATCCATTTTTATATCTCCTCTTCAAGTTCTCAGTTACTCTCATGACTCTCAATAGCATCGTGTGCATATAGATTTATCCCAATTGTTACCAATCAAGAAAGTTGAATGGTTCGAACAATCTCGCGAGAGCATGTCTGACCCAAACATCAAGGTCGAGAAAGAGGCTACAGTGATTGAGATTTTATCACTTCTACATCCTTCGGCTAAAAAAAACTCTCTTCGTAGAATGGTTGATCACGGGCGTGTATTAGTTGATGGTGTGAAGATTAGTAGAGCTAACATCAAAATTTCTCCAGGCACTACACTAACAGTTCTTTCAAAATCTGATGGCGATGAAACATCCGGTAAATACAAGTCTTCAATCCCTGAACCAGAGGTATTGTTTTCAGACAAATCAGTAATAGTTGTAAATAAACCAGCGGGACTATTATCGGTAGCCACAGATCGGGGCGAATTTGACACAATGTTCTCTCGTGTTTTTGCTTGGGCGTGGGAAAATGGCAGAACTCGCGCACATTTAGTCCATCGATTAGATAGAGAAACTTCCGGATGTCTTATTTTTGCTCGGTCATCTGAAATAAAAGATATGTTACAAGAACAATTCAAGGACAGAACTATTGAACGTATTTATCATGCAGTAGTTCATGGACAACCACCTACTGATTCTGGAATAGAAACTGGCAGAATCCAAGAGATGAAGGATAAGAGGACAAGGCTCGTGCCTTCAGACCGTCGAGCAGGAAAATCAGCAATTACTAATTGGTGGTTAGAGAAAAAAGGACCAGAACATAGCCTTGTTCGTATCAAAATAGATACAGGACGCCGAGCCCAAATTCGCTTGCACATGGCCAACTTGGGCTGTCCTGTAATAGGCGACACAAGACATGGCTTTGGTAAAGCCAGCATTAATAGATTATGTTTACACGCTTCCTCTCTTACTTTCAAACACCCTAATGGTGAACAATTGAAGGTTGAAAGCCAGATCCCAAGACAATTAATTTCTGAACTTACAAGACGTCTCGGATAATTATTCTTCTTCTCCTTGGACAATATTAGAAATTATTCTACTCGGCATATACAATTTTACCAAGATTGCATTAACAATCGCAAATCATTATAAATCATCATTATTAATAGGATATGCAGGTATTTTTTGTACTATCTTACTTCCTTCCGGGGCATCTATTAAATCTTCGATTATTATTGACCTATCGTTCAAAAGACTCTCATCTAAAGTAACTAATCTGAGAGACA
>PCAI01000058.1 GCA_002731195.1 Methanobacteriota archaeon
ACATTGATTTTATCCATGAAGTTTGATTCTTACGTAATTTTGCTAAAATCCAATTATCCATTTTACTTGAAATATTTCCCATATTTAAAGCATTATTTATGGCTTCGATTATTGAATTCAATTGTCTATTATTGGCCTCTAAAACACTATCAGACCAATCCATTCCTGCCTCAGGGTTTGCCCCAAATAATATGAATAATCGTACAGTATCAGCCCCAAATATTTCAATCATATCTCCAGGACTAACCGTATTTCCTAGTGATTTACTCATTTTTGATGATCTAGAATTTAATTTATTTTTACAAGTAGGACATGAGTTGTCAAAATAATCTACGTGATAGTCGATATTGCATCTTGGACAGAATGGCGTTGGAGAATTTAACATGCCTTGACAAACCAGTCTACCAAATGGCTCTCCGGTAGAAATCATTTCTTCATCTCTCAGTATTTTGGTAAAAAAGCGCGCGTAAAGAAGGTGCATTACTGCATGTTCAATCCCTCCAATGTACAAATCTATGCCTCCTTTCATCCAGTAATCGGCAATTTCTTTCTCAAAAGGAGATTTCTGATTATTAGAGTCACAGTATCTAATAAAATACCAAGAAGAATCATAAAAGGTATCCATTGTATCTGTTTCTCTTTTTGCCATTTTACCACATGATGGACAAGAAACATTGACGAAATCAGAATGTTGATCCAATGGATTACCGCTTTGATCTTCGCTAAATACGACATCTAAAGGTAATTCTACTGGTAAGGACTCTTTAGGTACTGGGATAACTCCACATGAATTACAGTGTATCATAGGAATTGGTGTACCCCAGAATCTTTGTCTCGATAAGAGCCAGTCTTTGAGTCTGTATTGTATAGTTCCTTCTCCTGATTGTTCTTTTTCTAATAAGTCAATAACAGCATTCTTTGCTTCTTTACCAGACAATCCATTAAATCCATCAATTGGTGAATTAACCATTGGGCCGAATCCCTCAAATGCTGAATTTAGTGGCTCTTCAGGATTATCATCCTCTTTTGAAATTAAAACTCTTCTAATTGGTAAATTATATTTCTTGGCAAAATCATAGTCTCTTTGATCATGCCCTGGAACTGCCATAACTGCTCCAGTACCATATGAAGATACTACGAAATTTCCTGCATAAATGGGGACTTCTTGATTGCTTAATGGGTTGATGGCATATTTTCCAAGAAATACGCCCTTTTTCTCCTTAAGCATATTTATACGTTCAAATTCAGACATTTTTCCACATTCTTCTTTTAACTTTCTCCAATCTGATTCCCATTCAGTATCTTTACACAGTTTCTCACACAAAGGATGATCTGGTGAAAGAGTAACGAATGTTACACCAAAGATAGTGTCCGGCCTAGTCGTGAATACACTAATTTTTGAGTCAAGATCGGATATCGTAAAATCTATGTTTGCACCATGTGACCTTCCTATCCAATTCCTTTGCATTGTCTTTACGTTTTCTGGAAATTGAATATTATCAAGTTCATCGAGTAATTCATCGGAATAATCTGACATTTTTAGAAACCATTGTGACATATCTTTCTGAATTACTTCTAAACCGCACCTCCAACAACGATTATTTTTTACTTGTTCGTTTGCTAAAACCGTATCACATTCATTGCACCAATTAACTGGTGCAGATCTTCGTTCAACCAATCCGCGTTCATTAAACATTAAGAAAATCTCCTGATTCCAGCGGTAATAATTCACATCAGAAGTCGCTAAAAATCTCTTCCAATCATAAGAATAACCCATTCTTTCTTGATCATTTCGAATGCTAGTAATATTTCTATGCGTTACATTATGAGGGTGTCCACATTCTTTCTTTGCAGCATTTTCAGCTGGCATCCCAAATGAATCATAGCCCATTGGATAAAGGACATTTTTGCCCATTAAACGTTGAAATCTGGCCATAGAGTCTCCAATTGAATAATTACGAACGTGTCCCATGTGCATATTTCCGGAAGGATAAGGGAACATTTCTAGACAATAGAATTTAGGTTTAGACATATCCAATTGAGACTCAAAAACTTTGGCCTTTGCCCACTCCCTTTGCCAATATAATTCAGAATTTTGAACATCATATATCATTTACTCACCCCCAATTATTTATTTATTGAATAGTCTAAATGACTAATAATTTCTAACGTATATAAAAAAAGGCAGGATGAAGTAGTGTAAACAATCATTCTTACCAAACATAGCGACATATTATATCTGATTTGAACTATCCCCTTTGATTACACCATCACACCTATCTCTAATAGTCGTCTCGATATATTAAATGCTTAGAGAGGGCGAGTTTGATATTGATATTCGAGATGATGGAATAGAGGTTTGGGTTACTCAGATGGGAGATTTTATGAATATGAATACTGCCATAATTGATCGAATTAACAAAATAGTTGCAATAATTGATCCATTTGATTCAGAAAGATGGTTTGATGTACTAAAAAAAGAAGGTTTGTGCCCTACTCATTTACTATATACACATACTCATCGAGATCATACTTGGGGTTATTCTAAGATGCTAAAATTGGTACCAAATATTGAGATTGTTGGTCATGAAGATGCAAAAGTTGATGTTTCTCTGGGAGGTGAATTATTCGGTAAAGTAGACTTTACACATACTTGGAAAAATGCCCCTAATAGTTCTGTAAAATGGTCTGAAGGAGGGATTATTCTGGAAGTGACTCATTCGCCTGGGCATGCTCCAGGTCATGTAACATTTCATGGTCACGGAATATACCATGCTGGAGATTTGTTATTTACTGCATACTCTGGAAGAGTTGATCTACCCGGAAGTGATTCAAATGCTCAATTAAGTAGTTTGAAAAATGCTCGTAGATTATTGAGTTCGCTGCCCAAAGAATGGCGATTGATACCAGGACATAGGTATGAATGGATTGATGGGACGACTCCTGACTGGATTACTATCAAAGATGCACTTGAAAATAATTTTTCATTGAATGATAGAAGCGTTACTTCTTCTTCCTCTTAAGTAATTTTGTAATTATTTTACTTTCTTTTTCTAGTTGTGGACCTGTATCTTCTTCTCTAATTTTCTTTAGAGCATCAATTGGTATCCAATCATCTGGTACTAATCGCCAAGGAGTAACTCTTGCTAATATTCCCAATAATATATGGCTTCCTGGGATCATGAATACACGTAAAGGAGGCACAAGTACACTTAATGTGGCTAAATCATTTTGTGCTTCCTTTCGACTATTTTTTGAGATTTTTCTTCCTATTGCAATATTTGCGAGAGTTCCAGAAGTATCTTTGAAATGTTCTGCAGAAATTTTAGAAATATCCCATGCCTTTTCTATTGAATTTCTCCATTTATTGGGGTTTTTAGCAATTTCATACAATTCATTTTGTGATTTTTCAGGGAGGCGTCTATAAGTAATATATGTAGTTGAAAATATCCATGTCAATACTCTGAAAGAGCTTTTGAACCAATTAACAATTCTTCGCATAATATATCACTTAGTTTTATCATCCTTTTTCCTATTGATGCCTAAAACGGTTACCGCTTCTTCAACACTGCCAACTGATATCTTTCCTTCTTTTTCCAAAGCAGAAAGTGCCCCTAAAATGATATTATTGGTGTCTATTTCAAAGAATTCTCGTAACGCTTCCCTAGTATCGGAACGGCCGTATCCATCAGTTCCCAAAACAATAAATTGCCCACCAACCCATCTTTGTATCATTTCAGGTATAGCTGAAATATGATCTGAGACTGCAATGGTTGGCATATTGTCTCCAAAACAATCTTCGACATATGATTTTTTAGTATCTTGAGGGAATAATACATTGTGACGTTGGATTTCAAGACCTTCTCTTCTTAATTCACCATATGACGTTACAGACCAAACTTCTGAATCTATATTGAAATTTGATTTTAATAAATTATGTGCTTCTATAACATAATTCAGGATTGGCCCAGAACCAAGTAATCTTACTTTGATATTTTTGTCATCATTTGCCTCAATTAATTTGTATGTCCCTTTAATTATTCCTTCATCCACCCCATCGGGCTTAGGAGGCTGTTGTTGATTTTCATTATATAGCATAATATAGTTAAAAAAATCTAATTCTTGACCCCACATTTCATTAATACCATTTTCAATAATCGTCGACAATTCATATGCATAAGCAGGGTCCCATGCCTTACAAGAAGGTACAGTTGAAGCGATGAGCAGACTATGGCCATCTTGGTGTTGTAATCCTTCTCCATTTAGAGTGGTTCTTCCAGCAGTTGCGCCCATTAGAAAACCTCTAGCACGTGCATCTGCCGCACTCCAAATTTGATCAGCTACTCTTTGGAATCCAAACATCGAATAAAATGTGTAAAATGGCAAAGTAGGTGTATTGGCATGAGAATATGAAGTGGCACTAGCAATCCATGATGCAATTGCATTTGCTTCAGAAATTCCTTCTTCAAGTATTTGCCCTGCTTCTGATTCTTTATAATTAAGAAGCATTTTATAGTCCACAGGAGTATAATTTTGGCCCTGATATGAATAGATTCCAAATTCACTGAATAATGGATCCATACCAAATGTTCTACCTTCATCAGGTATTATGGGAACTACCTTATCTCCTATATTTGATTTCATTATTTTTCTCAATAATCGGACAAAAGCCATAGTTGTAGAGACTTGTTGTCCTTTTGGTGTTCCTTTGTTAAAGTCAGAATAAACATCGTTATTTGGTAATTCTAAATTTATTTTTGGTGATTTTCTTGAAGGTAAAAAACCGCCTAATTCATTCCTTTTTGTAACTAGATAATCATATTCATCTGAATCTTTATCTAAAGAATAAAAAGGACTATTTTCTAATTCACTATTTTCTATTTCTATTCCCAATCTTTCCTTGTATGCCAATAAGTCATCAAGATTCATTTTCTTTTTCTGGTGAGTTGAGTTTCTGCCTTCGAATGAATCTATTCCCCAGCCCTTAACTGTGTGTGCCAATATTACTACTGGCCCATCAGCTGCCTCTGCTGTTTTGTATGCAGAATATACTTTCAGTGGATCATGCCCTCCTCTTTTCAAATTTGAAATATCAGAATCAGACAATGATTTTCCTAATTTAATTAATTCTTCGTTACCAGAGAAAAATTCTTCTCTAAAGTTAGGTGTTTCTAATGTACTCATTCTTTGCCAGTCGCCATCACTTATTTTTTCCATTCTCTGTAAAACAATTCCCTTGTTTGGAGATTCCAATAATTTGTCCCAACCAGAATTCCACAATACTTTGATTACTAACCAACCTGCACCTCTGTACAGTCCTTCTAATTCTTGAATTATGTTTGAATTTCCCCTAACTGGGCCATCTAGTCTTTGTAAATTACAATTTACAATTACTATCAGATTGTCTAATTTTTCTCGGCCGGCAACTGCAATTGATGCTATTGCCTCAGGTTCATCCATCTCACCATCTCCTAAAAATGCAAAAACTCTACTTTCTGATGTATCTGCTAATCCTCTCTTTTGTAGATATTTCCAAAATCTTGCCTGCATTACAGCGCCCAATGGACCTAATCCCATAGAAACCGTAGGGTATTCCCAAAAATCTTTCATTAATCTTGGGTGTGGATATGAAGATAATCCATCATTAAAAGATTCTTGGCGGAAATTAATCAATTGATCACGAGAAAGTCTACCTTCCAAATATGCTCTTGCATAAATTCCAGGACTACAATGCCCTTGGATATATAATGCGTCTCCTATTCCATTAGATTCTTTTCCTCTAAATATATGATTAAAACCAACTTCATAAAGAGTAGAGCTAGAAGAATATGAAGAGATGTGTCCTCCAATACCGTCTGTTCTTCTATTTGCATCTGAAACAATCAATGCCGCATTCCACAGTATTGAATTTTGAATCTTATTCTCTAATTCTAAATTTCCAGGATATGCGATTTGTTGACTAAGAGAGATTGAATTCAAATATGGTGTTCTAGAGGTTTTATGTATGGGTATAGCAAGAAATTCAGCCTCTATCATTAACTCATGCAATAGCATTCTTGCTCTTTCTGGTCCGTGTTGATTAAACACTGTGCGAAGTGATTCCAACCATTCATCTGTTTCTTCCTCATCTATATCTGGAAGATTTTGGTGTGGTTTGAAATCCGACATAAGTTCACCTTGGCGTTATTTTCAATACTTGGGATTGTTACTTAGATTTCAAATGTTATATTAAAGTGATATACAAGTATCACATAATATTTACTAAGTAACAATGGTGTAATGTCCTTATTCCTGAAATAGTTATTGCTGAATCTCCTTCTATGTATCTTTCACCATTCCACTCTTTGACTATTCTGAGAATTGTTCTGTGGCCAGGTATGTTATTTGGATCAACTTTTAATTCTATGCATATAGGACCTCCTTCAGCCATCCAACTCAATACAGCATTGGTAGATAAACGTGCAATACCATGTTGCTGCTCAGAACTGCGAATCCAATATCCAAGATTCCAAATTGCCTTACCAGATCTTGTAATTCTATCAAATCCAATTAACCCAAGGACGGTATCGTCCCAAGGGCGAATAATAATCCAGTGATGTAAGAGGCCTTTTCTTCCTTTACTTTCGGTGTCCTCTATGAAATTATAAATTTGAGATTCGAATGGTTTTTCTGAGACTATCCAAGGCATTGCCCAACTTACTTCTGGCCATGTTTCTTCAAATGCTTCAATTAATCCTGAGATATATTTGGTTGATGCAGGTCTTAAGACTAGGTTATCATTGACCCTAATGGAAGAAGTAATTCTGCGCATCTTGGTATCACGCAGGCGTTATTATACATCATACCTATGTAAAAATTAAATTATCTAGGGGCGTAGTTTTTGTTTCGCTTGCATTACATTAGGATCCCCGGGTAATGAATTTATGGCTGATTTTATCATTTTATCGACTGCATTTGGTCTACCTATTGTATCCAAAAGTTTACCAATAGGATAAAGCAAATTAGTTTGATTACCCAAATGTGGCCCTACTTCATCAATTAGTACGGTAGCGTGTGCTATATTTTTATCAATTGCTGCCCTCATTGCTGCAAGTACTTGTTCTTTCAATTCAGCAAATTCCCATTCTTCTTGTTGCACCCAAGGCCAATATTTAATTTGTTCTTTTGGCTCTGAGAGAGTATCATTTGCATGAGATAAAGGCATGATTGGTGCTGGTGGTAAAGTTGTTGTTTTTTCTTGTTCTGGTAGGTTTTTCGCGGGTATTGATTCTAATTTAAGTTCTTTTGAAGGGATTAATGGAGGTATGTCTGAAGGTGCAGGTGGCAGTAAAGTTTCGCTCTGAGAGTCGTCAGTGGTTGGAGTATCTATTTTTTCTGATTCAAGTGTAGATTCATTTATTTCTGATTTTATTTCCTCATCGGGCTCAAAGAATGATTCTTCATAAATATCTACTACACCATCTCCATCAAAATCTGCTGGTTGTAATATTTCAATTTCATCAATATTCTCAGAAATATTCTGAGCATCCATAATTTGTACATTATCGGGTGTACCTGAAGTCGGTTGTATAAGTTCAATTGGCTCATTACTAGGTTCTTCTAATTCTTGAGGTTCTTCCTCTGGTATTTCAAATTTAGTTGAGAAAACAGGGGCATCTTCTGGTTTAAGTTCATAGTCTTCTTCATTTTCTTCTTCTGTGAGAGGTAATTCAATAGTTGTACTAGCCATAGCAAAATTTGGTTTACTGCTTAGCATTACTGAATCTTCTTCAGTGTATTGATTGACATCAACAGTAACATCATCCATCTTGAATGTCGCTTTTGACCAGTCAATTATTTCGGTTTCTTTTTCTTCATCAAATTCATTCATCAATTCGTCAAATAAATTATTTGTCTCAGATTCTTCTATATTAGAAGTTTGTTTATAATTTGGTTGATTTAATTGATAAGAGCAAGATGAACAAATTTTTGTATTTTTACTATTATTGTGTTGGCATAATGGGCAAATAATCTTCTCAGTGGCATCTTTTTTCCACTTCTTAAACCGATCCCACATACATCGCCCCCCTTCAATAATGACAAGTCGAACAAACTCTGCGTATAATCATCACTGGATTATGATATATCTTTGTTAGAAATTTTCTGAAAGAATCTAAGCATAACATTGAGGTTGATAATGTGCTGCGAGAGATTGGAGGGGAGCATAATGAACGATCATGAATCTCCAATATTGATTAATTCAGGCAGCGGTACTCTAGCTAAAGCGATAGTTTCCAATAAAGATGGAAATAAGAATATACCAGAAGGCACAATATTTGCATCCAGAATTGATAGATTGGCTTCATTTATCTTGGATGTTATAGTAACAACTACCATACTTTTATTTGTTACGAAAGGTGGTATTTTTTATATTTGGAATGTAAGTATGTGGTTGTCTTCTGATTTTCATTATTCTCTTCTAATGTCATTTGTTTTTTTTGCAGCGCATTGGCTTTATTGGAGGCTTAGTGGCATCTACTTCTCACGTTCATTTGGGCAGAAGCTTTTCGGGATAGCAGTAGTATCTGATGATGGTTCAGAAATGACTAGTGAAATGTGGGACAAAAGAGTCTTGCAAAAATTAATTTATCTTGTTCCGGTGGTTGGATGGTACAATGGAATTTATGATTTAGCCAGAATTTCACAGAGGCATACACATCAATCAAATATAGATGTTAAAGTAAATACAATTGTAGTTAAAGCATATTCTTTACCGCCTTTATATCGTAAACATATCAAGTAGGTGAATTGATTGGAACATATAGTGAATCATGTTTTATCCGGCAAATGTATTGTTTATCCAACAACAACACAACCTGCATTGGGTTGTATATTACAATCTGATGCACTTGATATTCTCTATGAATTAAAAAAGAGAGAATATCATTTGCCTCTAAGTATAGGTGTTTCTGATATAGAGCAGGCTAAAGAAATTGTAGAAGTTCCCGATGATGTTATTGAAATCTTGAAAGATTTTCCTAAAGGATCATTGACCATTATATTAAAATCGAAAAATAAACTTGATGAACGTTTAGGAGGAAATTCAGTAGCTGTAAGAGTTATGAGTCATGAATATGCCCAAATACTATTAAAAAAAACAGGGCCTTTAACTGCAACTAGTGCTAATATTAGTGGCGTAAAACCTATTCTAAATTGTAAAAAGGCCGCTGAAAAATTATCTACCGAAAAGAATAAAGTTATTGGCCATAATAGTGAATGTTTGCAAGAAACTCCCAGTACTTTGATATCTTGGTGGACTGTGTGTGAATCACTTAAGTCACCGAGCATCGAAGTATTGAGAGAAGGAATAGTAAGTTCAGAAGAGGTTCAACAATGGTGGAAGAAGTGGATTTTAAACAATGGAGAGATGCTGGACACGTAGCACGAAGAACCTTAGAAGGGATAAAAGGAGAGATTGTTGCTGGAAAAACATGGAATGAAGTTATAGATTCTGCTGAAAGATTCATTCGAAGACATGGGGGGCAAGCTGCATTCCCAGTTACTATTTCTGTTAATGATATTGCTGCACACTATACAACAAATCACTCAGAAGAACCCTTAGAAGGGATTGACAGAGAGATGATTTTTCAAAATGGCGATTTAGTAAAATTAGATGTTGGAGTACACATAAAGGGAGCTTTGGCAGATAATGCAATGACGATAGAAGTTGGAAATAATGGCGAACATACAGAGCAAATTAAAGCGTCTAAAGAAGCAAGAGATGCTGCTATTGAAAAGATGCACCCGGGAACTCCATGGTATGAAATAGGAGCAATAGCAGAACAAGTTACCAAGGATGCAGGTTTTATTCCAATTAGTAATCTTTGTGGGCATCAAATGGAAAGATGGAATTTGCATGCTGGCTTATCTATACCATCATACGCATGTGGGCCAAATAATCCCGGTTTCAAAGGAGTTGTAGAAGAAGGAGGAGTTTATGCGATAGAGCCTTTCAATACTACTGGAAAAACAGGCAAAATAGAAAATGTTTCACCTAAAGGATCATCTAATATCTTAAGAGTTACTGGAGATGTAACAATTCGTAAAGCGCTGAGTAAAGGTAAACTAAAACCACTAGGAGCAACAATGGCTAGATACATAGAAGAGAGGTATCACACTTTACCATTTGCCGAAAGATGGGCTTATCCATTGTTAGAAAAACCGTTCCCGGAAGAAAGTGAAGAGGCTTTAGTAAGAAAATGGAATGCATTAATTAAGAAATTGACATCCATAAGATTCTTAGAAGTGTATCCAGCTTTGAAAGATGTAGATGGAGGAAATGTTGGCCAATATGAACATACAGTAATGGTTACTGAAGGTGGTCCAGAAATTCTAACAATAGAATAAAAAAGATAAGTATTTATCATAATATACTGAAATGAGAAGTATTTTCGCAAAATGATTAATTAATACCTTCCATTATCATTTATCGTACGGGGCCGCAAGGTTCTCGCTGAGTGCATCCCATCCCCTCGCTTTTATCTCTCGCCCTGTACACCTATTACTTCTCAGTGGTAACTTCAGTGTTGCCAAATAAAGTTACAATAATTATAGAACCTAATATAAAAAGCATACCAGATGATTGTTGAAAAGATGGTTTCTCTGCAAGAAGAAAAATACCCCATAATATAGTCAATACTGGTTGCAAAAGAAGAGCGAATGAAGTATGTGCTGCTGGTAGTCGAGGAAGTGCATATGTAATAGCTATCCAACCAATTACTTGACATGAAAGTGCCAAAAGAATTAACCATGCATGACTTGGATAAGTTGGATGAATATTTAGTGGTTCTACATTTAAAAATTGTAAAGGCAAAATACCCAATAAAAAAAGTCCTAATGCAGCACCCGCAGTAGTATCAAATTGGAGATTTTGGGCTGGTGATTTTTCTTTATTTGAATATCGATATATTATTAAAAAAGAAGAATAGAAAATTGCAGCAAAAACGCCACCCAATACACCATATGACGGGTTTTCACCATACGGTTCATTATCCCATATTCCCGAAATTAAAAATAAACCAAGAATTACAATTGGTAAAACGAAAAGAATCGATTTGTTTGGCTTTTCACCAAGAAATTTCCAGCTTATAAGAGTAACAATAATTACTTGAGAGTTTCCAATCATTGTAGCAATACCTGTACCAATGTAATCTATTGCAGTATGGTATGCAAGAAAATCTAATGCAAGAAATAATCCAGCAAGAAATGTTAACTGACGAGATTTAGAATCTCTTGTATCCAAAGAACTGGAAAAATATACTAATAATCCTAAAATTGGAAGAGCATAGGCCATTCTGAAAAATGCTCCTGTTATCGGATTAGTTTCTGTTAATTTATATATTAGAGGTGCGAATGATAAAATAGCAGATCCTAACAATGCAATTAGCATATTTTTACGGCCTTCAATGACCAACATGTAACTACATCTCACTCTGATATAGGTTCAGAAATCATTTCTTGTAATTCTCCACTTTGATGCATTTCTAAGGCTATATCTGATCCGCCTATTAGTTCTCCATTGATAAAAATTTGAGGCATGGTTGGGAAATCTGACCACGCGCACACAGAAGGTATAGCCCTTGAATCTGTAAGTATGTTCACACTAGCAAAAGGCTCTTGTAACTCTTTTAGTACTGATGCAGCACGATTACTAAAACCACATTGCGGTTCATCCGGCGTTCCTTTCATGAAAAGTACTATTTTGTTATTATCTACTAATTCTTGTAATTCATCTGGCGTCCAATTAAAACTCATTTCTTTCACTCCTTATTCTCCCTTCTGATATGAACTCCAAAGAATTCTATATCTCCTCCATGGGGGTCAAAAGCGGTTTCTCCACTTTTGGAGGCTTGTTCAGGAGTCATACATTTCAAATCCAAAGCATGTACTAGATTTTGTTCAATAAAAGATTTAAAATGACTAAGAAGAGGTTTTTGTCTCTGTAGCGGCCTTATTCCTTCATATTCCGAGGATATTATTCGAACATGAAAATGATCTCCACTTTTGTGAAGGTCTGTGACTGATACATTTGCATTTGGCACGACTTTTAGGACTTCGTCTGCCACCCATTGTTCAGTAACCATGTGACCTAAGGATGGGTCATCATTATTGAATACTTGGTGTCTAAAATTAATTATTCAATGCGTCGTATATCAAATCTAAATTAGATTTTATTGAACCTTTATCATTTATTAGTCCAGAACCTACGACCGCGATATCAATTCCCCATTCTGCAACTTTAGCAGCATTATGATTTTTTATTCCTCCATCAATCATTAATTTTGTATGCCGTCCTCCGGAATCAATTTGTTCATCTATAAGTTTCCTGAAATAACGTACTTTGCCTTCCATTTCAGGCATAAATGATTGTCCGCCTTTACCAGGGACAACTGACATAACAAGAATAAGATCCAATTCAGGAATAAGTGATAAAAGTTCAGAAGCGGGAGTATCTGGATTGAGTACACAACCAACTTGAATGCCTGCTTGATGTACTCTTCTTATGAATTGAGGAAAATCATCTACTGCTTCTATATGGGCAATTATCAAATTTACACCTGCATCAACATACTGGTTCCATGTTTCTTCGGCATTATTTATCATTAAATGGCAATCGATAAAAACGTCTGGCCCTATCCTATCTCTAACTGAACGAATTAGTGCTGGGCCAAATGTAATCGTACGATTTACAACCCAATTGCCATCCATGACGTCCATATGTATCCAATTTATTCCTGCATCTATCGCTTCGTCAAGAGTTTTTCCTAGTTGACAAAAATCTGCTGTCAGAATACTGGGTGTTATTTCCAAAATATTGACTCCTATTGACATGAGTTGGGGGGTAGATAGTATATGAAATTAATATAAAATACTTATTTTTAAGACACATGTTGATAGGATACGGGTTACCCGAACATTATGTAGGTGTGATAATGGGACAAGTAATTGAAGTAAATGATGCCGATTTTGATATGGTAACAAAAGGTAATGAATGGGTATTAGTAGATTTTTGGGCTCCTTGGTGTGGTCCTTGTAAAATGATTGCGCCAATATTACATGAAATCGCTGATGAAAGAGATATCACAATAGCTAAAGTAAATACTGATGTAAATCAAATGGCACCTGGTAAATATAATGTTAGAGGAATTCCGAATCTAATACTTTTCCATAATGGAGAACCCGTAGAGCAGATTACAGGTGCGATGCCAAAACCAGGAATGGATAACTGGTTAAATAGACATATGATTTGAATTTATTGCATCACGTAATCTCTTTTCCCTTAATTCATTTGGAGTTCCTGTTTCTCTAAGGAGTCGTGCACGTAATGCCTCATGAATCCACATGCCTTCACTAAGTTCTAGCATCAAACCACGTTCTAAGATTTCTTTAGGCGGTTTACCATTTATATTTGCAGCAGAAGCCAATATAGGCCATGGCACTGGACGGTCAGAAACTGCAAGAATTGCCAATAATTCACGGTGATCAGCAGGCATGACATTTAGAATTTCTTCATCCAAAAAACGTAACCAATCTTCGTGCAGAGTTTTACCATAAAGTTCGAGAAGTTCAAGAGCAAGAGGATGTCCTCCTGTTGCTTCATAAATTTCTTCTGCAGGTGCTTTATTGGATATACTAAATGAGTCTAACCAATCAGAAATTTCCTCAAATGACAATCCCGATAAAGGTAATTCTTTAACTCGATTTCGAGTATGAACGTCTCGTCGATCATAAAAGGTTAGATTGGTCCTTGATATCATAATTAATCTGATTTGTGTTTCTTCTGCCACTTGTAAAAGCATTCCAAAAAAATTATGACTTGAGGAGTCTATATTATGAACATCATCTAGTATTATTATAATTTCATTAAAATTTGATATGCTAAGTTTTTCTTTATTAGATAAATGCGCCACTAGTCTACGTCTGTATAAATCGAGATTTAATTCCCCTCCTGGTTTGAATGGGATTGCATCTAAAACATTGTATGGGTCCTCGGATTTCTGTTGCGAATGAATGCCTAGACGGTGGAGTAGACTTGCTGCTATTCCAAGAGTTGTGTCCCATGGCTGACAGGGGTAATACATCAATTCAGAATTATTGTTATGGTTGAGTATATCATTTGTCCAAGATGAAACTAGGGTGGTTTTACCACAACCTGCTATACCAGATAGAATTAACAAAGGTGCATTAGAACTATACCATTTATCAAGATTTAATTTTTCAGTTTTACGACCGTGTATTGTACGAATATCCGGAGGTTTTGTATGATAGGTGGAATGAGCACCGGTAAGCATTGTAATTGATCCTGGTTTTTTGATATTTTTTGATTTTACAATAGCACCAAATCTTATATCTCCAAAATTTAAGACTCCTTCATGCTGTGCATGCATCAAAATTTGTAAAAGTGTTAAATTTGCCTGTAAATGTGATGCTACTTCATCTGCCCTGACTTCAAGAAGAGCGTTATTTCGATCCCGTAGAATGACTTTTGTGGAGCGCAAAGAAGATACTCTGGCTATTGCTTCTTTCCGACCATATTCAGTTAATTGCCATGTTTTTTGTCTTCTTTCTTCATCTCTGATAACACGAGTATGTTCTGTAACCCAACCATTATTCATTATTTCTCTCATTGTTCTAGAGACATTAGGAGGATGTAGTGCGCATACCTCAGCAATTCCCGGACGAGTTAATTCGTATGAAACCAGATAGTGATCTGCTTGGTGGTCTTGTTCCCATAAATGAAGAAGTATACGATCAGTAACTGAAATACTAGCCCGGGCATCTCCACTTGCCATTAGACATTCCGAGTCATTATCCATCATCAAGGGTTCGGGAGATTGATTGTTAAGATGTCTGCATTTTTTAATTGGTTATATTTATCAAATAGCCACAACCTATGTGTCTAATGTCGTGTCCGCACAAATATGTCTGCATACGACGAGCTTATGGAACGAATGAAAGATATTGATTTAATAAGTCAAATTAGTGGTCTTTTAAGTTGGGATCAAGAAGTCATAATGCCCCCAAAGGCCGCTAAACTAAGGGCAGAGCAATTGGCATACTTGTCTTCAATAAAACATGAGAAAATGACAGATCAAAATATCGAATTGTTACTAGATGAATTAGAAAAAAATACAAATCTTGATGAAATCCAAATGGGAAATTTAAGGTTAATTAGAAATTCATATGAAAAGGCCACTAAGTTACCTAATGAATTTGTAATTGAAATGGCAAAACATCGCTCTATGTCAATGATAACTTGGACAGAAGCACGTGCAAAAGATGATTTTTCTATATTTAGAGATGATTTAGAAAAAATGATTAATCTAGTAAGAAGGGAAGCAGATTATCTTGGTTATGATGATGTTCGTTACGATGCATTACTAGATAATTATGAATCAGGACTTACCGTCTCTAAACTAGATCCGCTATTCAAAAATCTAAGAGATAATGTTGCTCCACTAGTTAAACTTGTAATAGAAAAAGGAGAAGTTCCAGATATGAATTGGGTAATGAAAAATAAATGGGGTAAAAAAGGACAAGAAAATTTGAGTCAAAGAATCTCCGAAGCAATAGGATTTGATTTCAATGCGGGCAGAAGAGATTCTTCAACCCATCCGTTTTGTGGCGGGCCAAATCCTGACGACGTACGATGGACGACTAGATATTCAGAAACTGAACCTTTTGGATCATTGTATGGCTCGATGCATGAAACTGGACATGGGATGTATGAACAAGGAAGGCCTAGAAATTTAGATTTCCAACCTGCTGGGAAGGCGAATGGTTTAGGAATTCATGAAAGCCAAAGTAGGCTGTGGGAGAATCAAATCGGAAGATCATTGGAGTTTTGTAAGTGGTCATTAACACTCTGGAAAGAAAATTTTCCAGAGAATATGAAAGACGTTGGTGCAGAAAATTTATGGAAATCAGTAAATATCATACAACCCAGTTTAATTAGAACGGAATCGGATGAAGCTACATATAATCTCCATATAATGATAAGATACGAAATAGAAAAGAAATTGATAAGTGGAGAGATTGAGGTTGACGATTTACCAAGAATATGGAATGAGATGTATGATGAATTCTTAGGGATTGAAGTGCCCAATGATTCTCTAGGTGTATTGCAAGATGTTCATTGGTCAATGGGTGCATTTGGATATTTTCCAACATATACACTTGGTAATTTATATTCGGCTCAACTTCTATCTGCAGCAAAAAAGGATATAGGAGATATAAATAAACAAATTCAAGATGGGAATTTCTCTCCATTGCTAGAATGGATGAGGGAAAAAATCCACGCCAGAGGAAGTATTATTGAGCCTGCTGAATTGATTAAAGAGGCAACAGGTCACCTACCTTCTTCTGATGAATTTATTGAATACTTAGAGAATAAAATAAGTGACTTATATGGATTTGATGGGAATTTAAACTAGAGATGTGAAATTATGAATGATTATAAATTACTAGAAATATCATCATTCATAAGAAATATAAAAACTGAATGTACGGTATTAGAATTTCATGAAGATTTTCTTATTGCTGGATCTCATGGTGGTTTGTTGAGTTGTTGGGATACCATTACGGGATTAGAAAAATGGAGTAATGATTTCGAAGGCCCTTGCTCAGAAATAATAATCGAGCAGGGATTAATTTATCTTGCTGAAGAAGGTAATATTCACTGTATCAATTTAGAGAGTGGCGAATCCTTATGGAGCAATCAAATAGATGGTTTAAGTGAATTCATTAAAATCTATGATGAGAGTATCTGGGTAGGATCTGCTGTTTATGATTTACAGATTTCTAATTATTCTGAATCGGGTATATGGGAATTTAATAAAAATGGGACTTTAATTAAAAAAATTGAGTTGAATAGTAAGCCTTGGTTTTTTGATGTAACTGATTTTGGGATATTCGTAGGACTCAGTAGACCATTGTGTGGTTATGGTAAAATAAATACAGAAAGAGAAATTGAATATTATAATCTAGTTAATAAAAATCCAGTTACAACAGGTATTTGTCATGAAAATATTATTTTTCTAGGACATAGTGATGGGAATGTCAGCATTATAGGCGATAAAATTGAAGAGCGTAAAAATACGAAAAATATGCCTGTAAAGTGTTTTGAATATCATAAAGGGGTAGTAATAGGTTTAGAATCTGGAAACATATATTCTGAAAATGGATGGGAAATAGATTTACAAAAGGAATTAGATGTAATATCAAGTGCTCCGTCTAATAATGAAATAGATTATTTATGGGCTTCGTTATGGGATGGTCAATCAAGTATTCATTCAATCGATAATGATTCTGGAGAAATTAAATTTGGCATTCAACATTCATCCAGGATAAGAAAAATAATTTGTTCTAATGATTTTATAGCTCTCGGCGATTCTGAAGGAAAAATATTTGTTATTGAAAACAATGTATTACAAAGACGATTGAAATCAAAGCCAGAGGATATAGAAATTGATGAAAAGAGGGCACTGCTAAGAGAGCGGTTAAGGCGGTTACGCGAGTAAAATGTTTCAGTGGAAATTTACCCTTTTAGAGGTGCATTTCCGCTGTACTGCGCTAATATTGAGGAAAGGTTTAAATGCCGGGCATCGCCCTATGTGCTTTGCTGCTCCGAGGGAGTGGTGTGGAGATGCTTAGGCAGAACCGCGGGCCACAAAAACCGAGCCCCAAAATTGGGGCAGTAAAATCGAAAACCGAAAGGAGATCGAGGTAAATGTCAAGATTGCTTGTGGGTAATCAAGACGGCGATAGAACTGTTGTGGAAATATCCAAACGAGAGAATGGAAAAATAAGCAATAGGGGCTGAGGAAAACATAAACCGAACGTTTAGGCGGGGAAAACACAACCGAATCAGATACTATATCGTAGAAGTACACGTAAGAAGAGGGAGGAGACAATCTTAAGTTACGTCGTGGGGAACAACTATGTAAAAATAGAAGGGAAACACGCAAAAACGAGCGCGATGAAAATCGTGGAGTGTAATGGTACTGATTTCGTGAAAATAATTAGTGAGAGTTAAGAATAGAAACGAAAACGGTGATTAAAAAAGTAATTTTTTAAAAATCGGAAAAGATGGAAACATCAAACAAAATAAGCCCTAGTGGTTTATCAGTTGCTACCCGGGAAAGTGAAATCTTAGGATTAAATGGAACCGGACCCTGCGGAGCAAGGGGGATGCCCCCCCATAGGCAAAACCCTTGCTCCCACCTTTTTTTATTCAGCCCAATTTTCTTTTTCTTATTTAGGCCCTGTCATTTCTTTTGCTACGACCAAAGAATTAAATTCATCATTTGTTAACATTTTAAGTTCAATAGAGCTCTCTCTTAAAGTTAATTTATTATTGTGAGCATGCTTTGCTATTTTAGCAGCATTATCATAACCGATATGAGAATTCAATGCTGTAACTAACATAAGTGAGTTCTCAAGATGTTCGTTGATACGTTCTTCATTAGCAGTTATTCCGATTATGCAATTACTAGTAAATGAATTGCAGGAATCGGATAATAAAGTAATACTTTGAAGGATATTATGAATTATCATCGGCTTGAATACATTTAATTCAAAATTTCCTTGACTACCTCCTATAGATATTGCAGAATTATTGCCCATTACTTGGCAGCAAACCATCGTAAGTGCTTCTGCTTGTGTCGGATTCACCTTTCCAGGCATTATACTAGATCCTGGTTCGTTTGCTGGAAGTGAGATTTCTCCTATTCCACACCTAGGGCCAGAACTTAACCAACGAATATCATTTGCGATCTTCATTAATGAAACAGACAATGTATTGAGAGCGCCGGAGGCTGCTACCAATGCATCATGTGCAGCTAATTGTGAAAATTTGTTTTGTGCTGATTCAAATGGTAAACCAGTTTTTTTGGCCATAATTTTAGCGACTGTTGTTGCAAAATCACGATGAGAATTTAATCCAGTACCTACAGCTGTTCCTCCCAATGCTAATTCAAACAGATCTGTGAGTGAGGATTCTATTCTAATAATGTCTAAATCTAACATGGCCACATATCCTCCAAACTCTTGACTTAAAGTAAGCGGAACGGCATCCATCAAATGTGTTCGTCCAATTTTTACTATTCCTTCAAACTCTTGTGCTTTCTTTGCAAGTTCTAATCGTAGATTTCTGACAGAGGGCAATAATTTATGATAAATTTCTTCAACTGCAGCTAAATGCATAGCAGTTGGAAAAGTATCATTACTTGACTGAGCCCTATTTACATGATCGTTTGGGTGTACTGGTGTCTTACTACCCAAAACTCCTCCAGATATTTCTATTGCCCTGTTTGCAATGACTTCATTGGCATTCATATTTGTCTGGGTTCCTGATCCAGTTTGCCATATTTTGAGTGGGAAATGATTATCTAATTCGCCAGAGATTACTTCGGTACACGCTTCGATTATCAGATTTCCAACTTTAGAATCTAATTCCCCTAATACAATATTGGCTTCAGCAGCGGATTGTTTTAATATTCCGAATGCTCTTATCATAGATCTTGGCATTAAATCATTACCTATGTTGAAATTAATCAATGATCTAGCCGTTTGGGCCCCATAGTATACATTTTGAGGTACATCAATGTAGCCCATAGTATCTTTTTCTTGTCTCATCTTTTGTGAATCAATATTTATTTCCTTGGGAATAATATTGGTTGATTCAATCGACTTTACTGTTGAATTTAAAGAATCGGAAATCATTTTCGATATAATTGCTGAACGCCCAATATTTTTTCCTTTTCCGACATTCATATCTAATTTTTTTGCTATTTCTTCGGGTAAACTAATTGTAATTATTCTACGATCTCCAGCGCGATGCTTTGCCATGATGAGGGCGAGTTAATAATTATTAATAAACTATTTTAATAATTATTAATTAATAGGCCATTATTCATCATTTTTCTCTTTTTATAGAGATTATTTGTTGAGGAGTATCTGGTTTGTCTCTAAAATTAGTTGGCTGATTTTCAATTTTCTTAACGATGTCCATACCCTTTACAACTTCTCCAAAAACAGCATGATTTCCATTTAACCAGGGAGTTGGGACAGTTGTTAAGAAAAATTGAGATCCTCCGGTGTTTCGTCCTGCGTTTGCCATAGAGAAGAGTCCGGGTTTATCATGCTGCTTGGCAAGAGCAGATGCTTCACAAGGGATTTGCCATCCTGGTCCTCCTGTTCCAGCTGCCCGGCTTTCAGGGTCTTTGGATTTAGGGCAGCCACCTTGTATCATAAAATCCTTTATTATACGGTGGAAATGCAACCCATCATAAAATCCTTCATCAACTAATCTAAGAAAATTAGAAGTTGTTTCGGGGCAATCTTTAGTATAAAGTTCGATAACTATTTCTCCTTGAGAAGTCTCCATTCTAACATAAGTCATGCCCATGGGACGAGCCATTAATTCATGAGTCTAGTGGTTTAAAAACTAAAAATAAATATTTATTACTAAGAAATTATTGAGCCAATTAACGTATCGGGATCGACACTTAATAATTTAACAGTACCATCCGGGTCTAGTGTGCCTAGCAATAAAAATTGAGAAATAAAACCCTTTGGTAATGTTTTTTCTCCGAGATTTAAGGCGCCCACTACCTTTCTTCCAATTAATTCACCTCTTGAGTAATTAGTAACTTGAGCTGAGGTCCAAAGTTTACCAATAATTGGTCCAAAGTTTACTTTTATTTTGTAAGAAGGTTTTCTCATTTCAGGGTATTCTTCTACTTCAAGTACTATACCAGTCCTCATATCAAGAGAGAAAAAACTTTCAACACCCAGATAATCCTTTTTCTCTATTTTTTCAGGATGATATGGTTCTTCTTTTTTATCAATTATGTGTTCTGTCATAAATTATTCACCAGTAATGTCAGATTTCAAAAGTAGTGGAATTAAGGGTATTTCTGATTTTTCAAATGCATTTATTCCTCCTTCTTGTCTATCTAAGATAGTTATACAGCCAACAACTATACATCCCATCTCTTGTAAACGTACTGCAGCTTTTAATGCAGATCCCCCCGTAGTAGTTACATCTTCTAACAGCAATACTTTATCGCCTTCGTTTAGGCTAGATCCTTCAATCCCTGGTGGATTACCGGTCTTTCTTCCTCCTCTTCCCTTAGGTTCTTTACGAACTATAAAACCTTTCAAATCAGAACCCTTTGAAGTTTTTGCTATTGCAATTCCTGTTAGCGGAACGGCTCCTAATTCCAAACCCCCTATTGCATTAATTCCAGTGAATTTTTGAATTTCATCATGGATTAAAATTCCCAATAAATGGGCACTTTCTGGATTCATCATGACAGGTTTCATATCAAAAAAATGCGGGCTTTTTTTTCCACTAGCTAAGGTAAAATATTCATTGGGCGAATATAGATAAGCAAGTTGTTTAACTTTAGTAATTAATCTTAATTTGGCTTCTTGGATTGTTGTCATATGCTTATTACCTTAACTTCGGTTAAGGTGAAGTCGCATGAACATTTTGCCAAATTATTACTAAAAAATTGAAAAAGACGGTCAATGTTCTTGTGCGGCCTGTCACAGTCAGACAATATAAAAGAGCAGAGGGGATTATAGTGATTGGAAAAAAACCTAAAATAATCACATATAATACCAAGCTTTTAGAAGAAGAAAGTAAAAAATATCAAAATTACTTAGATGATAAAACAGAAGAAATTTATAATCTAGCATTATTAGCAAAACAAAAAGGATTAGATTTTGAAGACTATGTAGAGATTCCAAGAGCCAAAGATTTAGCGAGTAGAACTGAAAAACTACTTCAAAAAGATTATTTAAAAGAATTATCTATAGAAGAAGACTTACGTAAATTACTCAAAGAATATGATCGGGAAACCGCTTCAATTAAAATGGCAGTTGAAGTTTCTAAAAGAAAATATACTGAAACTAAAGATTTGCAATTATCGATTGACTGTGGACTTAGAGTTGGACTTGCAGTCCTTACAGAAGCGGTTTTAGTTGCTCCTTTAGAAGGCATAGGTGAAGTTAGAATACTGAATAATGAAGATGGTTCAGAGTTTTTATCTATCGATTTTTGTGGACCGATTCGTGCCGCAGGAGGAACCGCTCAAGCACTAGGTGTTTTGATTGGAGATATGATCAGAAGAGAATTGGGTGTAGGGAGATATATACCTTCCACAAGAGAAGTAGAAAGAGTAAAAGAAGAGTTTGGCCTTTATAGAGTAGGTTTGCAATATAAACCACCTCCTGATGAGATAGAAACTATTGTTAGGGCTTGCCCCGTAATGATAAATGGAGAAGAAACAGAAAAAAATGAATGTGCTGGTTTCAAAGAAGTTCGTAATATAATCAATTCAAATGGGACTGCTAGAACTAGGATTAGAGGAGGAGTTATGCTTGTTATTGGTGAAGGTTTATGTTTAAAAGCTCCAAAAATAAAAAAGCATGTTGAAAGATTAAAGATATCAGGATGGGAATTTATCTCTGAATTTGCAGATAAGGGGAAGAAAGAAAAAACAAGTAACTCATTTCAATCAAGAACTATTCCAAAAATTACAAGATACATGGATGATGTTATCGCTGGTAGACCAATCTTTGGTGAACCGGGCAAACCTGGTGGATTTAGGTTAAGGTATGGAAGAAGTAGAGCAACTGGTTTAGCTGCAGCGGGAATTAACCCGGTTACAATGGAGGCAATGGGGGGCTTTCTTTCAGTTGGAACACAAATGAAAATGGAAAGGCCGGGTAAAGCATGTGCAGTAACTCCTTGTATTGACATAGATGGTCCAACCATATTAGAGAAGAATGGTAATTTTGAAACTATTAGCACAATTTCCAAATGGGAAGAAGTGAAAAATAACGTATATTCAATTTGGGATTCAGGGGAAATACTGCTTGGATTTGGAGAATTTCTTGAAAATAATAAAAATTTAGTTCCTTCATCTTACAATAAAGACTGGTGGGCAGCGGATCTTTTAGATACATTAGATACTCCTAATAAAGTAGATGAGTTTGCTAATATATTATCGATAAAAAGAGATAAATTACCCCCAGGGGTGCCTTTTAATGGTGCAATAAATCGAGGAGGGGAAGATTTATTGGAGCGGAATTGGAGAAAAATAGAATGGTTTAATTTCTTAAAAGAATTTGAAATCAAATGGGAGCATGTATCTTTATTGAATAAGAAATTCTCGGTAGCGGTTCCTCCCCCGTGGAATCTTTGGTGGTCAGATTTGCCTATAATTTGTGTTCCAATTTTGGTTGAAGAATTATTAAAATCTAACATAAATAATGGTACATTGGAGATTAAAGGGGTTGTCAAAAACTGGAAAATAGGATCAGAATTAGAACATGATTTGTCGGATGCAATATTACAAGGTTTTGCTGATACCTCCGAAGTTAAAGTTCATGGTATTATAAAATGCTCATTGATGACTTTAGGATTGAATCACAAACATAAAAATGATGCAATAATTATAACTAAAAATTGGGAAGGATTAGTAGATGGTTTAGGATTGGAAGTAAAAGAAGGAAAAATAGTAAAGAAAAATGAATTTGGACACTTTATTAAAGAAAGAATTGAGGCAATTGATATATCTAAAAACATAATTTCGGAAGAAGATAGGAGGAATAGTAATTTACAAAAATTGAAGGAGGAAGCAAGAAGAACGGCTACGACTAAAGCAATGCAATCTGGTTTAGAGGGAGGTGAAACAGAAAAAGCAGGAGAGGAGGCTGCTAATAAAATAATTGATGAGGGCCCGAAAAACTTTGAAGAATATCAGAAAGCAAGAACGATAGTTGATGATAATGAAGTAGAAAAAACATTATGGTTAGTCAGAAAATTGTCCTCGAAGAGATGGGAAGATTCGGTGCCTTGCAGAATTGGTGCTAGAATGGGCAGGCCAGAAAAATCAGGCATAAGAGAAATGAAACCTATGGTTCATGCATTATATCCAATTGGATCTTATGGAGGCCCCCAGAGGCTCATGGGATTAGCTTCGAAGGAAGTTTCGATAACAGTAAATATGTTACCAAGAATATGTGAGAAATGTGGGAAAGAAAGTGGGCATATTGTATGTCACAATAGGAATGATAATGCGAATCCAGTCGAATGTGGAGGTAAAACAGCGCCAAGAAAAAGAAATAAGGGTTCACAAAGAAGGCGTTTAGGTGAAAGAACACGTTTACCTATAGAATCAATAATGGAAGTAAAGAGAAGATCTTTGGGGTTAGGAAGATTGCCTGAAAGGATAAAAGCGATGAATGATCTGCTATCTAAAATGCAAACCCCGGAACCAATTGAAAAGGGAATATTAAGAGCCAAGCATAATCTATCTGTTTTCAGGGATGGGACAGCAAGATATGATATGATAGATGTACCAGTAACTCATTTTAAACCATCTGAAATAGGGACTCCTTGGAAAAAATTATATGAAATGGGATATTATTCTGATATGTATGGTAAAAAATTAAAATCTGATAATCAGATATTAGAGTTGTTTCCACAGGATTTCATACCTTCAATAAATGGAAAAGAACATTTAATTGCAACTTGTAATTTTGTCGATGAATTACTAGTTAAGTTCTATGGAATGAAATCTTTTTACAACGTTAAAACAGAATTGGATTTAGTAGGGCAAATGGGAATTGGACTTGCTCCACATACCTCTGGTGGAGTTTTGTGTAGAATAATTGGATGGACGTCTGCTTCTGCTGGCTATGCCCATCCATTATTTCACGCAGCTAAAAGAAGAAATTGTGATGGTGATGAGGATAGTATAATGTTATTATTAGATGGTTTACTAAATTTTTCAAGATCCATTCTTCCTTCAGGGAGGGGCGGACAAATGGATGCTCCATTGGTACTTTCAACAAGAATAAATCCTAGTGAAATAGATAAAGAGGCTTTGAATGTTGATTGTTCATGGAATTATTCAAAACAATTCTATGAATCTACGCTAAATCAACCACATCCCAATAAAATAATTGATTTGGTTGATTTAGTATCCAATAGAGAAGGTACAATAGGAGATGTGAGAGGATATGGGTGGACTCATGATTCTGGTCAATTAGATGCAGGTCCTAAAAATTCTTCTTATAAAACACTTAAAACTATGAAAGAAAAAATGGATGGTCAACTAACACTTGGTAAAAGACTACGTTCCGTTAATGCAACAAAAGTAGCATCAAAGGTCATACAATCACATTTCCTACCAGATATGAGAGGAAATATGATGGCTTTCACTAGACAAAAGGTAAGGTGTGTAAAGTGTGGAGAAAAATATAGAAGAATGCCATTAAAAGGAAAATGTATCGCTAAAAATAAAGGATTTAGTAGTGGTATGGAGAACATCTCAAGAGATAATGATGAATCTTTATGTAATGGTAATGTTATTCTTACAGTGTCTAAAGGAAATGTGAAAAAATATATCCAGATAACTAAAAATGTAATTGAGGAGTTTGGAGTTGATATGTATACTAAGCAAAGAGTTGATTGGACTTCAGATAGTGTTGATTCTTTATTTAACAATGATTCTGTTACTGTTATGACTTTAGAGGATTTTTTATGAATCGATTAACTCATCACTATAGCAACTGGATCTCCGAAAATAAACATTGGAATTAAAGCAAAAAATAAGTATGTTACAAAAGGGTGCTTTCTAGTTACCCATGCTGATTTTAGACCTTTGCTCATTAAATATTCTATTTTATCCTGTAGATTTTGATTATCTCTTTGAGGCATAAATAAGTTAACCGTATTTAGGGTGTCGCCTGATTTATCCAACACTACATCAGAAAGTAACCATATATTATCTTCTTTAATTTCAGATAATGGCATTTTAGTTGCATGCCATGCTGTTTTTAAGTCAGAGAGTTTTTTTATGTCGCCTTTAACAATATTTCTGATGATGAAAATTGGAGGTGTGATGATAAATAAGCTCCCGGCCCAAAGGAATAATACAAGTGATGGAGGAATTTGGAACATTATATCATCATAGTCTATAATAGATGTATGCGAGTAAATATATGGTTTTGGAATAAAATACCAACTGGGCGTCAATAATGTTACCCAAATCAATGCTTTTATGTCTGCTCCACCTTGTATTATGCCGATTTTATATGTAATAATAAAAATTATAATTAAAAATGATGAAAAGAGTAATGTCCACCATATAGTAGTATTAATATCTTCTTCACCTGAAATTAATGAATAATATTCGACATCAATATAATTTAACAATCCGCCAATTAATCCTACACAACCGAATAAACAGATTAATAAAAATGATAAATCTTGTAAATTGATTGATTTGATTTTACCGAGTGCAGGAATTTCAAATACTGTTGATGCAGCTAAAGAGATTAAGAGAGAAATCATCAAAATATTCCAAATTGATAATTCTAAAATCAGGAAATCAAAAAATAATAATAATATTGCTGGTAGTGTCCATAATATCCAAATTTTATCACGGACTATTAATTTTGAATAATCCGAATATCCTGCAATCATCAGACAGGATATGAGACATAAAACTCTCAGATACTCAACTACTAAGTGACTATCCATACCCTTAGGGAGTGTGCATTAGACATCAAGACTTCCATCATTATAACAAAAAAATTAATTCATCCAGTAAAGACGCCAACAGAGTTAGACAGTACGAAAGCACTTGCACCACTTGCAATTGCAGCAATCCACATCATTTGTATCATTTGGCCAAGTGAAAGAGTAAATCCTCCTCCCTTTATTCTTGAAGTTATTAGACCTAAAACAACAATTACGACAATTATTAATAATGAGCTGAGAATATTAAAAACTTGAATATTTTGATCAACTCCTGCGGTATCAGTAAGAACTGGCAAACCAACTGCTATACCTCCTCCACCTATATCT
>PCAI01000059.1 GCA_002731195.1 Methanobacteriota archaeon
CACCCAACGAACCATAAAAAAGTGAATAAGAAAACTGCCAACATAGCTACTATTCCCCACGTAAGAATTCCATATGCTAGTGGTTTTCTATCGGTTCTAATGCCCCAAATAGCCCCTCCTATAATTGTTATAGGCCATATCAAACAAGCTAAAAATGGGAGAGTGTTGTTGGAAGCACCTTCCCAATAATACATAGCGAAAGTTGGCGGAGGAAAATTATCGCCAACTGCAACAAATACATTATTTTCATTTATCCTAATATACACATTTGGATTATCGGAGTCAGTCTCCCATTGCATATCGCCATGGGAGTCTGATTCGTACCATGATATACCTGAATCATCTAGAACGGTTTCTTGACTAACATCATTATACCCTGAAATATAAGCCCACCAGGAGAAATTGGAATAAGTATAAGACTCAATATTCAAATCCCAATAGGAAGAAGTTGTTGCATATTGATCATCAAAGTTCGAAGGCATGGTAAAAATATACACTTCAAATGTCTGTTCATCGATAGTGACATTGTCTCCATTTGCTACATTTGAGGACGATATCTCGGTAAAAAGGCCAGAGTCTGTAATTGCAAATAGTATTGAACTAATTATGCTTAGGATTAAAGGAATTAAAATAAGACCTATCAAAAACCAAACCCAAGGAGCAGTTGTGGAAGATTCGGCAATATCGTTATTGCCCCAAACTGCTATATTTTTACTCTCATAATTTTGATTGATTGTTCCTGAAAGGGTATTTTCTGCTTTTGCGGGCCCGCCAATAAACATTGAAGGAGGTTGATGGGATGAAAGATTCTGTTCTTCTACATCTACATCCACACATAACCGTGGATATAATCAGTGATGAGTGTTGTCACGAATGGTATAAAAAATATAATATAATGAATAATACTACGGATAAATGAAAGATATATGTAAATATACATATTGATAAATTTATTTAATAAAATGTTAAGTACCCTTAATCAACCCTCTTTTCATGTCTAATGACAATAACACAAGCCTGACGCCGTACATGTTGATTGGTGGACCAATACTCCTACTAGGGGCATTTATCCTCTGGCCAGCAGCAGATTACATTGGAATTAGAGGCACTGAATCTCTAGTAAAAGAAGCCGATTCTCTAATGCCTCTACTTATAGCTGCAACATTGGGTACAACGTTAATCTTTGGAGGACTTTACTTACTAAATTCTGAAATGATGGCGAATGCAAATGGGATGAATAAACAATTACTCACAGTAGGCAGTATGCTAATTATTGCTACCTTGGTGTCTTTTATCATGGGAATGGGCAGTAATGTGAATGTAATCAATGCAGAGAATACAGATATTGATGCAGCAGTTAATGCAGAGCAAGCTTGGTTGAGTGAAGCGGATCAGGATGAGTCGCAGCAAAATTTCTTTGATGCTGGTTCTACTGCTTGGGCACTGTCTCCAGTAACATGGGGCCTAGCTATGATTATAATCGGCTATGTGGCTTTCTCCTCAGCGCGACCTGAGGGTGCAATGGGCTTCATCCTTCCAAGTATGATGGCTTTAGGTACGGCTTTCCTTGCTGCTCCAATACTCAATGAACCTGGTTATTTTAATATGATATTCCCAGTTATAATAATTTTCCATGCCATTATCGGTGGACTGATGATGTCAGGAAACTTAACAGTTCCAGGATCTGAATAGTTACTGAGTAATTACTCAAACATAAGATAATTTGTTACCTTGCTGTACAATTTTCTTCTTGGAGTTGGAAATTAGCCATTTGGGAAATCCTCCAGTTTTGGAGTATCCTAAGACTTTACGTAAGTCGTCAGACCAACCGGCTTTCCAATTTGTATAATTGTCATCTAGGCCCAAAATAGGACGTGCAAGTTCTGCTTGAATATGTGATGCTGCAACTGCATTACCAGATGATAAAAGGCTATTGACAACAGTATTAACTATCTCAAGATTAGATTTTATTCGTTGTTGTTTGGTTTTTGGTTTATCGTGTGATTTTTTAAGATTGGTGAATTCTCTTTTCCTTACATCTCTTTGTAATTCTGCGACATTATTAGTCAATTTTTGAATGGCAGAGAATATTTGTTCAAGTGTAATTTGTTTTTCTTCTTGTTTTCTTGTTACTTCTTTCTTTTTTAGACTTGGAAGAATAAATTTATTGTTAACAAATTTGAAATCTCTTAATGTGCGGTTATCAATGTCCTCCCAATCTCTATTTTCATATTCCTTCTTCTCACCTCTAAATTTGTCATGTGTGATTATTATAGCATTTTCAGAAACCCCATAATCGATCCAATAAATGTCCTCTTTATCTGCGGCAATTAAATGTAATTTATCTTGTTCTATTAGATCATCTAGTATATTGATATCTCCAACTGTGTTAGATTTTCTTTTGGCTAATGATCTAGCATATCCGTATGTTGATTCTTTCAAGAAAGCAGTTGTTTTCCACCCTTTTTCTTCACAAAATAATACACAATCTTTCAGCCTTTCAGGTCGGGATTGGAGGATTTTTTGTCCCTTATCATCTTTCATTTCAATTCCAGTGTCATTGTGGAGAATATTTGCTGCATCGATGACAATTTGTTCATATTTATCTTTCATAATTTCACTTACCGTTTTTTAGTTGTTGAAGGAGTATTGCTAATGCTAAACCACCTGCTGTACCAATTGTTGCCCCCAAAAGTGCAGAAGAAAAAACCTCAGAAGGGTCAGATTTAGATGATTTTTTCTTAAGTAATTTTAGTTGATAGGCTACAGATGATTTAGACATGCCAACCCTTTTTGCAATCTCTTCCAGAGAATGCCCCACTCCTCTAAGTTGAACAATTTGTGCAACTTGTTCCTTGGTTGCCATGACATTCGTAGGAATATTTCCTAATTAAGTATTACTATTAAGACTATTTCCTAAAAATTTATATTATTTAGGAAATAAAACCAATGATAAGTTTAATTCTAACAGTTAATATGGCTAACTTATGAGGGGTGTTGCTATCTTGTTTACTTTGGTAATTATTACTGCATCTTTAGTAGGTTGTACTCAATCATCAACGGAAAAAATAGATGCGGGCTATTGTGCCAATGAGTACTACAAAATAACTAATGATGCAGAATTGTCAAATGAGTCTTTTTTTGAAAAATGTGCTACGATAGGACTTATATTGTTAGTAAATGATGAAGAGGTGATTAATGGAACTTCGTTTGTTGGTTTGGATGCTTCTCAAGGTGATGTAATTATAATTCAAATGAATAAAACTACATCAATATTGATCAATATTGATGTTGAAACAAATTCTGATTTTAGTATTATTTCATTAAACCAATCTGAATATGAAAAATTTGTTTTAGAAGAAGAATATGAGGAAATTGGAAATCTGAGTGGTATGTGTTTAGATAGTTGTTCTTATGAAACAGAATTAAGTGCAAATTATTACTATCTACTATTGAGGCTGGATAATAATGGATAATAAACAAAATATGCATATTTTACAAAAAAAAGATGTATGTAGGGGAAAGACAGAAATATGAAAGAAAAATAATTTAAATCATGAACAAAAAAATTACAGTTTTGATAGCAATTATGATATTATCTGTTTCCATAGCAGGATGTACTGGTGATTTGGAAAATGACATAGATAAACTTGAGAATCAAATTCAAGATAATCAAGCTGAAATGAGTGATTTGAATTCAACTATAGATGGATTACAAAAGAATGTTGAAGAATTAAATGTAACAATTGTTGAGCGAGAATCTCAAATTACTGATTTACTGTCACAAATTACCGAATATCAATTATCTATAACTTCACTAAACAATCAGAATGATACAAACATGGGATTAATTAATCAATTAACACTAAATATTACATCTCTGGAATTAACAATAACTGAATTAGGAGTTCAGATAGTTGCCCTTCAGGATGCTAAAACTTCTTTAGAAGTACAAATTGGGATACTAGAGAGTGCTAAATCCGCATTAGAAGACCAAGTGTCATCTCTTTCTTCAACTAATCAAGATTTGATTATAGAAAATCAAAATTCAGCTATGGAAATTTCAGAATTGCAAGCTTATGCTTCGACATTAAATGCTACAATTTCAGAGCTTCTTAACACGATATCAGAGATGGAAGATGAGTCGGAATCAGAGAACTGGTCTAGTACATTAGACACTATTTTAGATCGTGGAAATATGAAATGTGGAGTCAAGGGGGGCCAATATGGAATGGCCTACTCTGATCCAGATACAGGTGAACGTTTTGGCCTTGATATTTCCTACTGCAGGGCAATAGCAGCGGCAATTGGTCTCGATCCTGAAAATGATATTGAATACATCGATTCATCAGGTTCAGATAGATTTGAAAGATTAGCCAATGGCAGTATTGATGTTTTAATCCGTACTACTACATGGACAACTAGTAGAGATGCTGATTTAGATGCTAACTTTGGAGCTATTAATTTCTATGACGGGCAAGGAATTCTCATTAATACTGATGAATTTCCAGATGCTACTTCTGCACTAGATTTAGACGGAGCGAGTATTTGTGTCGCTATAGGAAGTACTTCTGCTGGAAATATTGAAGATTATTTTGAAGAAAATAATATGAGTTATCAGGCTATTAATACATGGCAAGAGACTTCGGATTTCGTGAATGAAAACTGTGATGCTATTACTGGAGATATGTCGGCTCTAGTGGCTGCAAAATGGCAAATTGAAGAAAATGGATGGGCAAGTTTTGGAATGTCGATTATGCCTGAACTATTATCAAAGGAACCATTGGCATCTGTTACTAGAGACTATGATACTGAATGGAATGAAGTTGTTTCATGGGTCTGGTATGGTATGATAACTGCTGAAGAATTGGGAGTTACTTCGGATAATTATCAGAATGCAGATACGAGTAAACCTTCAGTAGATAGATTACTGAACTATAACCTAGGACTTGGTACTAATCAAAATCCACTCTCGAATACATGGATGCAATCAGTACTAGAAGAAGTTGGAAACTATGGTGAGGCTTACGATGATGCTTTTTGTGACGGAAGTTATGACGGATACAGTGGCTCAGATACGATGACAGGTTGCTTAATCTCTAGAACTAATACATTGAATGCCTTAGTATCTGAGGGTGGATTACAGTACTCTCCGCCGATGCGGTAAATAGATTATTACAACACTATAGGGAGTACAGTTTTCCATCTAGGTTCGGCTAATTTTTTGGAATTTGGACCATCTCTAACATTCTTTGTCTTGTGAATTAAAACTCCATGCATCCCCTGAACAGAAAATTTTACTTTTAATTCTACAAATCTATCTCTTTCCAAGATAGTCATTTGTTCATCGTCTAATTCTATCGTGGAAATAGATTCTTCATCTCCTTCGTTATATATTTGTAAAATTTTACCATCCATATTTGCTCTTGGTGAAAAATTATAATCATTTGGATTGTCCATTTTTACTTCTGCATCTATTATTAGACGTTCGCGTATAGAAGCCTTGGTTATCTCAATTGACTTAACCATGTAGTGGGCATTGGCCTTGGGTTCAAAGCACTTCGCACTATAAATGCTGAATTATTATATTCCTATTTCACTTATCCTAGGCACTAATATGAAAAAATCGACAACTAATTGCCAATCATTACCCTGATCTGGATCTATTTCATCTATCGGTATATCCGGGTGGCAATCATCGGCTGTTATGGTCCATATCCAATCACCTTGTCCAAATCTTTGGCCTGGTTCATTGAGTAGTGTATACAATAACTCATCTGAAGAGTCTGCGGTTACTGTGTAACCTGTTTCAGGATAAGAATTCATGTTATCTCTAACTATTGTTGCAGAAGAATTCTGTGTAATATTATCTTGCGAGGTAGTAGAAAAAATATTCCAACCAGCTGAAGGAACACTTATGGCCATTGTAAAATTATCTTCTGGCCACATAATTGGAAGTATGTCTCTTGCAAGAATTAATGTTGAATTTACACTTATCATTCTGGACGAGGGATGAGGATTATCTGTTATCTGATATGATTGTCCTTGTTCTAGATAACCAGACCATTCAAACTCTACATGTTGTTGTTCCCAAACTACTCTAAAGGTACGTGAAATTACTGATACAGTCCAAGTTGAGGTGTTTGAAGCCCCTTTATCGTCTGTTACAGTAATGGTTCCAGTACGATTTCCAGATTCTGACAGTACAAGTTCGTTAGTGATACTATTTATCGAATCTGCATCATTGGCAGGATCTCCATCATTATTAGTGTCTACAGTGATATCAAAGTCCCAAGTAAAACCAACAACACCTCCTTCAGGATCTGAAGAATCGCTAGCATCTAACATTACTGAATCACCAGTTCTTATTACAGTAGGGACTACAAAACTTAGAATTGGAGGGGAATTTACAAATAATGAGATGTAAGCAATGTCTGTTCCTCCTTGATCATTAACAACAGTTACTTCTATTGAATAATAACCAGGGGTTGTAAACTGATGGCTAGCAATACCTTGTTTTGTTATCTTTGTTGATCCATCATCAAAATCCCATCTATATTCTTCAATTATGGAAGGATCAGGAGTTGTCGATGATCGTGCATCAAAATTTACTGATTCACCTGCATTTATTTCTTCTCTGTCTATAGTCAGTTTAGCATTGGGATTAACATTTGACAACCCACTACATCCGGCGAATGAAGTTAGGATTAAAATCAATGTGATTACCATTGTCGAAGATGTCGCAGTGACTTTCATCAATACTTGAGGTGGACTCTATACTCATATGTATGTTGGATAAAAATAAACCTTTCATTCAATTAAGAGAGTTCATGGGCGACGTCGTTTTCGAGAGCATTGGATACAGTATGCTTGGTAACTTTCAAGTTCTCGGGTTTGATTTAGAAACCACTGGATTTGCAGCAAATAAGCATAGAATAGTACAATATGCATTTGTTGGTAGTGATAAAGAAGGGAATCATGTCAATGTTGAATCATTGATTAACCCAAATATGAAAATACCAATAGAAACTACTGATATCCATGGTATATCAGATATAGACGTAAAAAATATTCCACAATTTTCTGAACATATTGAACAAATAAATAACCTTGTCAAAGGATCCATAATAGTTGGCCATAATATACATAGTTTTGATTGGCCTTTTCTTGAAATGGAATATCTAAGATGTGGTAGTGAGTTACCGAAACCTTATGCAATAATTGATACATTAGTGCTTGCTAGAAAGTTTAAAATCGATTATTTTGGAAGTAAGAAACTAGGTTCGCTATGTCAAAAATTTGGAATTACATTAGAAAGGGCTCATTCTGCAGATGCAGATGCCGGAGCTACATTACTCCTTTTATGGGAAATAATGAAATCTTATCCTGATAAATTTCAAGTATGGTGGGATGGAATGGATAAATCACTGCCTAATTGACTTTAGCAATGGATTCCAGGGCAATATTTCTGACCAGTCTCCTAGATATCTGACTTCTCCATCTACTCTTGTACTACCAAGAAATAATGGGCCATCATATCCCATATTTTGTAATTCTCTTAGTTGATTGAGGGATTGATTTGATAAGAAAGCGCCAAAGCTCTTCTCTGAGTCTCTTAGTTCACCATCGAGTCCATCTGGAATCATGAGTTTGAATGAGGCTAATCCTTCTTCGGAGTCAAAATTTATCAAAGTTACAACTTCATCATTAAATGTTTTATGCCTCTTTAGTGTTTCATCATGAACCGCTACAAACCATTTTGGACACCAGGCCTTCCATTCACAGAAACCACAAACAAATTCTTGTGGTGTTGCTTGGAATGGATCTTCTGTTAGTTCTATTGACGCCCATGCATCAAAGGCGTCTTTGGTTACTGAATCTCCTATAGCTTCATACATTGTTTGATTTGATGTGTACCATCCTTCGGTCCTTATTGGCGGATGATTTGGATTAATTAAAATTAATAAATCACGATAAAAGCGCAATTGTCGATTTACTGTTTCGCTCAGATTATCTTTAGGTGGCCTACCAGTTTTCAAATCTACCACTATCCATCCGATTTGATTTCCGTCTTGATCTAAATCCTTTAACAAAAGATCTAACCTTCCCATTAATTTTCCACAATTTGAATTCATGGTTCCTTCATTGGCTAGAATGATTTCTCTGACTTTATTCCACATTCCTATTGTAATCTTAGAAAGATCTACTTCCAAGATTTTTGCTTGGCTTAGAAGCATTAATAGCGCTTTATTCAATCCTTCTCGAGCCTTGTTGTAGGAGTTCTTCTTCCAACCAGAATGTCTTTTCATTTCAAAAAAAATATCTTTTTGTAATTGCCAATGATTACTTAATATTTCAGCAGATAATTTTGGGAGCCATTCCTTTTCTGAAATATCTCTGTCTGACATGTCGATATTACAGATGTCTTCTACAGAATTATGTACTGCATTACCAATAACAATTGGCATACCTATTTTCTTTGGTAACCTCTGTCTAGATAACCAATACTTACGCGGACATTCCTCGAATCTATTCCATGATGAAGGAGAGAGTTGGTATTCTTGGATTTCATAACCATTGGATGGTCCCCAGTCTACTCCCCTCTCCTCCATAATGCCCCAGAGGTGGTAACGGTTAACAGTGATTTAGTATCACTGGACATTATGACAGAGAGGCCGGTAGTGGAAGTTGATGAGGGAATTGCCCCTACAGGCGCGTTAGTTGTGAATTGTTTTCCTTCAGTTGGTTTCGTGAGTAGTATCGTAGCACATTATTTAATTGAGAAGTTAGAATTAAAGTTAGTTGGAGGAGTAACTCATCCTCAATTACCTCCTATGTGCTTAGTTCAAGATGGTAAGCCATTGCCTCCACTAAGATTCTATGCTGGAGAGCCTATTTGTAATTTGGAAAGATGTGATAAAGTAATTTTAATCGTATCAGAAGTTCAAATTGAAAATCAAATAAAAATGGGATTGGCTCGAAGTTTAATGGATTGGATAAAAGAATCTGGATCTGGAATATCGATAATGATTGATTCGTTCGCAAAAAATAACAAAGAGGGCCATACAATATTAGATGATGATGATAAAGATACAACAATGCTAGGAATAGGTTCTACAGATGTAGCGATAAAGACTCTAGAAGAAATTGGTTTACCTTTGTTAAAGCATGGCATAGTTGGAGGAATGACGGGTGTCATGATGGGTGAAAGTAGGAGAAGAGGTTTGGATTCTTTAGCAATACTTGCTGAATCAAGTGGTGGGCCTATTGAAGGTCAACCGTTTCCAGATGCTAGAGCTGCGGCGAGAATAATTGAATGTTTAGATGGTTTATTGCCTGCTATTCATCTTGATCCTGAACCTCTACTTGAAGAAGCTCAAAAGATTGAGAATCAAATACGTGATATGATGGCAGTAAATCTGAATCAAATAAACAAAGATAGTGGTCCTGAATCAATGTATGGTTGATTAAAAATCTCCAAGTTTTGTTTGACGTTCTTCGGGTAAATTTTTCAATATCTCAACCCCTATTAAGGAAGATAGTTCTTTTTCTGATATAATTTTTACACCAAGTCGTTGTGCTTTCTCTAATTTAGATCCTGCAGATTCGCCTGCCAGTAAATAATCTAAATTTCCTGAAATAGAAGATTGTACCTTTCCTCCTTCTGATTTTATTGAAAGCGCTATTTCTTTTCTTGGACGGCTTAATGTTCCAGTTATACAGAATGTTTTTCCTAGTAATTTTCCAGAATCTAAAGTCTCTTTTTCCTCTGAAATTTCTAAATATTTCTTTAATTCATTGATTGTAGATATTCTATTAGCCAACCCATCTAATACTAATCTTGCTACTGTCTCACCTATTCCATCTATACCAACTAGTCTGTTAATTACTGGATTAAATTTCATCATATTTCCTTGCTCATCACTCTCGATGGTTGCATTGCGATTATCGACTAAATCCATTAATGCCTCAAATGTTTTAACTTCTGAAGAAATTAATGTCGCTATTTCCGGCCCTACACGAGGCAATCCAAAGGCTGAAATAAATTGTGTTAGAGTTAAATGTCGAGTATTGTTTATTTCTTTAATTACATTACTTGCTGATTTTTTGGCCATTCGTTCTAATTGCATTATATCTGAAAGTTCTAATTTATACAGATCGGCTATATTCTTTACTAAACCAGAACAACATAATTGTTCCACGAGTTTTTCTCCGATACCATCCATCTCTAAGTAGCGACACCAATATAGTATAGAACGCTCTAATCTGGAAGGGCAATTAATATCCATACAACGAATAAAGGCTCCATCTTCAACTAATTCACTAGAACATCGAGGACAGGTTGTTGGAATATTAATATTTTTTATTTCTGGTAAAGAATCAGTATATTGTGAACCATCGGCATGTTTTCTACCTGCCAAATCAGTTTTTTTGGCAGGACCCAATGTTTCGATAATCTTTGGAATAACATCGCCCCTACGTACAATGCGTACTTTGTCTCCAATTTTTATTCCTAATCTAATTACTTCTCCTCTGTTGTGTAATGTAGTATTCTCAACCGTAACTCCAGACACAACCACTGGTGCGACTCTGGAAACTGGAGTTATATTGCCGGTTCTTCCTACTTGCCATTCAACATCCATCAAAACTGTAGTTGCTTCTTCAGGAGGAAATTTCCATGCCAACGCCCATCTTGGATGGTGTGCGGTCATACCCAAAAGTTCTCTCTTATCCAATCTATCTAATTTTATTACGATACCATCTATCTCCCAATCTGCTTCTGCTCTTTTTTGTGTCCAGTATTCTATAGCAGAAGTTACTGCGTCAATTGTCGAATCGTTATCTAAACCGGATGCTATATGGTTGCCTGCAACCTCGATTCCTACACTTTGTAACCAAGAAATAATTTCTGAATCATATGTAAAGTTAGGAGGAATTTGACTATCTGGATGTCTATTATCACTTTCTGGAAATTTAGCGCCATATGCTAGAAATATCAGATCCTCTGCCTTTCCTGTTCCTGATTTTAATGTCTTCTGACGCAAAGAACCTGCAGCTAAATTTCTTGGGTTTGGAGCTATTTCAGAATATTTCTCCCTAAATGTTGCTAAAGGCATAACGACTTCTCCACGTATATGACAGTCTCCTTTCCAATCAATAGATTCTGGAACATTAGATATTCTACGTGCATTTGCTGTAATATCTTCACCTCTAACTCCACTGCCACGAGTTGCTGCACGAACCAAGCGTCCACATCGGTATTCTAGTGATAGTGCAGATCCATCCAATTTTGGTTGGCAAACAAATCTCCTTCCCTGAGCGGTTGTTTCAGTAATGTAATGAATTACTTCGTCATTAGTATTTGCTTTATCTAGGCTCAGCATGGGGAACAAATGATTTACTTTTACAGAACCTGGAGGAGGGTCTGACCCTACTCTTTGTAATTGGGGATGATTAGGAGAAAGAGTTTGTAATTCATCCCACAGTCTATCAAATTCTGAATCAGATAATTCAGGATTAGCTTTGTTGTAATAAAGGTCAGAATGATATGAAATTAGTTCTGCTAATTCATTAATTCGGGCCGATGAGGGTTTCTTTGATGTGCCCTGTTCAACCATGTTTAACGAAATGAGGTAGTGCCCTTCAATCCTCTCTTTCCTTGCTAAAAATAGGAAATGGTGGGCCTGCCAGGATTTGAACCTGGGTCTCGCGACCCCCAGCCGCGAAGTATAGGCCAAGCTAACCTACAAGCCCTTTGGGATTTTCAAGACGAAAATGTTCGTAGTCAAAATATTGCCGGAAAATTAAAGCTCTTCGCGTGCAATACTGAACGGAGCTATTTCATCGAGTAAATCGATGTGTCCAACGAACATTCTTCGGCAGCAGTATCTTGTGATACCTGCATCTTCTAACACTTTATTTGTGTCTCCGTCATTATCTAGCGCTTCTTTATATTGAGCATATACTTGAGCTATTACTTTGCCACAGCTCCAACATCTTACTGGTATTAACATACTTCTTCACCTCACCTATATGACTTCTGCCACTTCTTACGAGCACCGCGTCCCATTTGATGCTTGGGTTCTTTTCTACGTGGATCGTTAACTAAAAGAGATCTGTCAAATCTGATGAATTCATCCCTTAATTCCTCATCATCTCCTTCTGCTCCGTCATTCCACTTCACAAGGCCTCGGGCAATAGCAGTTCTAATTGCATCTACTTGTCCCATTTGGCCTCCTCCATGAACGTCGACTTTAATATCAACACCAGATAATCTATTCATTGCCTCTGCAATTTGGATAGGTTCTAATGCCTTTCTTCTAGCTAAAGTTGGTTCCATGATATAAATTGGTTGACCATTTACTCTGATACGTCCTTTACCTTTACTAACTACTGCTCTAGCTATTGAGGTCTTTCTTTTGCCACTAGTTGTAACATTGGCGATCTTACGTGATTTTCTTGCTGCCATCAATTGTCACCTCCATTCCATCTACTAGCATCCACTCCTAGAGACATGCTTATTTCACCTAATCGGATATATTTCAAAGGGAGTGGGCGTTCTAATTGTGTAGTATCTCCCCACTCATGACCTTCTGGTAATTCATCTCCGGATAAGTTAGAAGGTCGCCCTATCATTACTCTTAAGTCACGTAATGCATTTCTTCCACTGCTATTCTTCTGATAAGGTAGCATTCCGCGAACGGTTCGCTTCAATATCTGATCTGGCATCCTTGGGAAGAAAGGTCCTTTTCTTGGATGATTTAAATTATATCTGAAATGATAATCTGCCAATACTGCTTTTTTAGGGCCAGAGATTATGGCTTCTTCTGCATTGACTATAATTACTTTATTTGGGTTACCAGACTTTCTAGCAGAAAGTAATTGTTTTGCAACCTTACTTGCTAAACGGCCAAGAATTTTGTCTTTAGCATCATATACAAATGTTGTAGTTTCACCCAAGTATCCTCACCCCCTTTCCTTTTGGGTTTTCGTTCATCAATTCGCGAATCGTGATTACACGACCGCCTGCGGCTTCTATTTTAGAGCGGGCACTGGAA
>PCAI01000060.1 GCA_002731195.1 Methanobacteriota archaeon
ACCGTTGCATTTGGAGAAAGCCTGGCAGTCATTAATTCAACTACTTGATTGGCTTGCTCTAGTGTCATATATGGCCCTCCAGTTACGTGAATCAACGCGCCTGTCGCTCCATCAATTTCTATGTCCAATAGGGGATGATTAAGTGACTCATGAACTACTTCTTCTGGACCTCTATCACTTTCGCCATATAGCATCATAGTTACCCCTCCTCCTTTCATTATCGTTCTAACATCTGCAAAATCTAAATTAATCAAACTAGGTAGAGTAATTGTTTCTACAACGCCCTTTACTATTTCTGCAATTAACTGATCCATTATACTGAAAGCTTCTTCCATCGGAAGATTTGGAACATAATGTAATAATCTATTATTATCTAATACAAGTACAGCATCAGCAGTTTCTCGTACCATATTCAAACCTTCCAAAGCTCTTTTCATTCTCATTTTACGTTCTACAGAAAATGGAGTAGTAACTACTGCCACTACTAATGCACCCGCTTTCTTTGCTTCTTCAGCAACTATTGGTGCAATACCAGTTCCTGTTCCGCCGCCTAATCCAGCTGTAACGAATACCAAATCTGCTCCTGCAACAATATTGCCAATTACATCTCTACCAGCTTCAGCACATCTTCTTCCCATTGCGGGGTCTCCCCCTGCTCCAAGACCTCTTGTAATATGTCTTCCAACAAGTAATTTCTGCATGGCGCGAGTATTATCGAGATGTTGTTTGTCTGTATTGATAGCTACAGTAATCGCACCCTCAACTCCTATGTGAGTTATCCGATTCATTGTATTATTTCCTGAACCTCCGCACCCACAAACTAATATTCTTGGATCAGCAGGCCCATAGTCTTCTAATTCTCTGTCTGTTAGTGCTGTAGGAATCCTTTTAGAGTGGATTTGATGATTTTCTTGATCAATAGATCTCATAGGCGCCTCTACCATATTTCTCCCCATGCATCCCCGGCATTGCTGCCTTACAATTCATCAGAGTTATCTTTCCCTTCTTAATAGTTGAGGGAAGTATGACACTCTAGAGGCCGTTTTTGTGACTCATTTTTTCCAACCGAATAATTAGAGTTATTAGATAACTAAATATTATTTCCTTTCTGATTATTTAGTTAATACTGGAAAGCAAGATAAGGCAAGGTACGTTCGTCCATGATATCCGAGCTTAGCTCAGTTGGCTAGAGCACCTGACTGTAGACTGGAAATAACAACTTCGGTTGTTGGCCAAATGGCCATCAGGGGGTCCCCGGTTCAAGTCCGGGAGCTCGGACCATCAATCCTGTAGGGATTTTAGAGGTATAGATATACTAGGTATTTCAAAATCAAAAGAATGTTTACTAGTTTTTGGAGGATAAACATATTTGGATAAACCCATCTCAATTACTTCTTCTTTTGTTATGGAATTTTTGCCACACTTCGGCCATACTTCTACTTTAATCCCCGAATCATTAAAATAATCTACAAATATTGTGGGAATTTTAGAAAGCCCAAGCTCTTTAGCAGCATTCCACTTATGGTGCCCGTCTAATATTACATTAGTTTCATAATCAGCTATTATTGGCTTATAGAAGCCCCGTTTTTTCATTTTATTAATTCTAATTTTCAAATTCTCTTCTATTATTTCTTCATGATCTTTCAAAATGTTATGTTCAGCAAGAATAACGGCGCCATTTCCTCGCTCCACGATTCCTTCTGATGCAAGTAGGCTCATAAAGGAGTGTAAAGTCGGCGAGTCGCTAGGAGGTCTACAAATGAGTCTAAACAAATATGTTAGGAATGTATGGAAGCAACCTAAAGCAAATATTCCAAGCCGTTATAGAATCGACAGAATGGCATCTTGGAGAAGAGAACCAGTCTTCCAGAAGATTGACAAACCAACTAGAATTGATGCTGCTCGAAGAGTAGGATATAAAGCAAAACAAGGAGTAGTTCTAGTTAGAACTAGAATACGCCGTGGTGGACTTAGAAAGGGCAAAATACACATGAAGCGTAAACCTTCAAAAGCAGGTATTACTAAGATAACAATGGCCAAATCAACTCAAAGAATTGCTGAGGAGAGAGCAAGTAAAAGATATCCTAATCTTGAGGTTCTAAATTCATATTGGGTAGGCGAAGATGGGAAAAATAAATTTTTTGAAATAATAATGCTCGATCCTCATCACCCAGTAATCAAGGCAGATAAAAAATACAATTGGATTTCTTCCGGTAGTAGCCACAAAGGACGTGCTGAACGTGGAAAAACAAGTGCCGGTAAGAGAGGCCGAGGTCTGCATAACAAAGGGAAGGGAGCAGAAAAACTCCGTCCTAGTCTAAAGGCAAACAAAAATCGCGGAAAATGATTATATCATCCGTCATATTGATGGTTTAAACCTCATCGGTCCTATTATGGTTGACCACTACCTCTCGGAAATAAGAGGACTTCCTGTGATTCTTCCAGATGGTAGAGTAATTGGAACTGTCAATGATGCCGTTGTAGAGACAAATGGATGGAGATGTAGTCACATATTCATTGCCAATCCTCCTAGTGAACTAGTAGAAGGAAGAGTACATGTTTCAATTCCGTGGCATTGGATACGTTCAATAGGAGATGTAGTTGTTCTTCGATGGTTTCCAAAAACACCAATACCTCGTGATTTGTGATACTTCACGAACGTGATTGCGATACGATTCAAAAGGTATGTCGAAACGGTTGGGCAATGAGAGGACAGTCCGCGAGTATATTTGCTGTTACTATCATATTACTTTCTACCTCATTCATTTATGCAGAATCAAAAGCAATAACTAATTGCAATAACATCGATACAACATCTCTACCTAATAATTGGACAATCAATCAACAAAGTTGTGTGCGAATAGATTTAGGTGAATTGAATCCAAACACGGTATTTTCCTTTGAAATTTCTACTAATAATGACATAGATATCCTTCTCTTTCCTGCTAATTCTCTAGAAGTTTATCTAAATGAACAATCATATAGAAATGATATGATTTGGCAACAAGAATCCGTATTTGAAAATTTCAATGGAGATGGCGAATGGCACTGGACAGTTCCTGATGATAGAGAGAAAACAAGATGGTATATGATAATAGATAATTTCGCTCATCCAGGAGATGATGGGATGGGTGCGCAAGGTGAACTAGAAGCTCAAGTTTCATTCGATATGCAAGAAATAATTATGCAACCATATACTCTTTTTGACTCAATAATTAAGGTAGATACAAGTAGCTTTTCAATAGCAAAAGGGCCAATTGTAGTCGATGCAGGTACTTACATAAACATATTTGCTAGGACAATGGAAGGAAATCCTGATGTTTTTATTATGACAGAGGACCAACTAAACCTCTATTCAAATGGAGGTACTGCAGCTTCTAGGATAGTTGAAGCAGACATACTCTTGGTTTCAAATGAGATGTATAGTCCATGGCTAGTTCCAGAATTATATGAAGGCGTCAATCTCTATGTAATTATTGATAATAGAGCCGGACCAGGAGGAGGGGGCGCAGGAACTACAATCGCAGGAACTACAATTACCGTATCTCTTGACCCAATAGTAAGTCCTACAATATCTACATTAAACCCTCAACAGACATATAATGTCGGTGAATTAATCTCTTTCTCTGCATTAGATACACCAAATAGATCTAATCAAATTTCAGAATCTGGATATTCCTGGGATGTAGATCAAGATGACATTCCTGATTTCTTTGGGCCAATACTTGATTATATGTGGCCAAATCCAGATAATGCATCTCTAAAATTATACATCACTTCGACTGACGGAACAATAGCAAGTACTACTCTTCCAATAGAAATAGAAGATAATACGCCTCCTAACGCATCTATTTCTGTTAATGGAAATTTACAGAAGGGTTATAATCAACCAATATTAATTAGTGCACTATTTTCTGATAATTGGGGTATCGAACGTATAGAATGGTTAGTAGACGGAATAATTGAACAAAGTAATTACAGTCTTGCCAACGCATTCAGCTCTTCATTTTCTTTTTCTTTCGATTCTAACTATCAAGCTGGTGAGCATAATATTGAATTTATTGTTACTGACAAGTCAGGACAGCAATCTAGTGATACCGTAAAAGTAATTCTTTCTGACCTATCTCCGCCTGTATTTAATGAATATGCAAATCAAATTTCTGTTTTTGTTGGAGAACCTGTTACATTTGAAATTTCGGCGTTTGATGATGAATCTTATGAAATACAATATTCTTGGATTTTTAATGAAGGATTGGAAGATGAAACACAGTTATATGGTAATTTAATTCAATATGATTTCGATACCACCGGGGCGCAAAGAGTTGTATGCATTGCTCAAAATAATGCCGGCTTATCTTCTCAAGCCGAAATAATTGTAACCGTGTTGGAGGAAGATACAGAAGATAACAGCCTAGATCTAACATTTATTCTAGTTTCATTAATTTTATTTTTGGTGATAATATCTATTATTCTGTATAAATTATTCCAAAGAAGAATTAGAATTAGAACTGAGGAATTAGGAAAAGAAGAAGAACCATCTGAAGAGATCAAACCCCCTTCTGCTGAGGAACAAAAACAAATGTGGGCACAAACTTCGCCCAATTTGTATGCTTCTGGAGAAAATAAAATTGAAAATATCTCGGATGTTGATTTGGAAGGATTATTGGAAGATGCTCAAAAAACACCTCCTAGTTCATTCACACCTGAAGATGATTTACTTTCGGATTTAATTGACGATATCTCCGATTCTAAAGACACAGACACTGTTGTAGAACAAATACCAGACCGACTAATAAAGAAAAATTGCTCTTCCTGCAATCTATTGTTTTCTGTCGAACTTCCCGAAGGAATAGATTCTGCTCGCACTGCTTGTCCTAAATGCGGCTCTATCGAAGAGGTAAATCTTCTATGACCGCTATTCCAATAAACTCATAACTCGACTCATTTTACACTCATGAAGGGCAATAGCATATATCACACTTAGGTTAGGTTAAGTTATGGGAAGACGCAACCGGATAATCTTTCCTCGCTTTCATTCCAATCCTTCTCAGTTAGCATTAGTACTTACATTGCTATTTTTATTACCTATATTGACTCCATTTGCTAATGTTGATGCTGAAGCAAGGATTGAATCAGACGATTTTGAAATTTTGGATGATTTATCAAACCTTTTATCAGAAAGACAGAACATAATTAATACAAATACTATAGGCTCATTAGCAGAACCCAAAATCGACAATATAGATACTTTAGTTTCACCATCTGGGGACTCAGATCCTCTTTCTAATATCGGTCAAGGTGTGAAGAATATATCATTAATAGATACTAATCCTCCTGTTCCTTCTCATCCAGATGCATATGATTTGGCAATAAGTGGTGCAAGTAGGCCAGGAGAAGTAAACAATATCTGGCAAACATTGATTAATGTTACAGACTATGTTATTTGGACAAAGTACACAGATATTGATGGAAACATTGTTGAAAAATTTGAAACAGTAACATTCAGTGCTTCTTTACTATCATTATTCAATTTTAATACTGAACCATTACTACATGCAATGGACATTGATGATGATGGCGATGATGATATTCAAGTCGGTTTAACTGTAGCATGGGATTTCAATGGAGGATGGGGAATTAATGGAGATACATTGTGGATTGAACCCGGAATCTCATTCACTGTAGCGGTCCTAGATGATAGTATTGATGATTCAGACTGGAATAATTTGAAATTCTTACAAGTTTCCTTAATTAAAGCCTTTGCTTATTCAGCCGGTTCCGGAACTTCAGTCCTTGGAGATGGTGAAAGCTATATTTGGATTGTAGACTCAAGATTCACATCAACTCCTTATGATTTTTCTATAGAAATTGGAATTGAACGTTTTTATTTTGATATTTCTCAAGCAAGTAGTGGCTTAATATTAGCATTAACATTAGGTTTGATAGATATAGGGCAGGATGAAACAGGTATCGCTTTCGCTTCAATAGCTGCCCCTTACTCTATTCGAGTTAATAACGCTGGACAAGTATCATGCCCCTCAAGATATTCACCTTCTGAGTTAACTACTCTGCCATCCGAAGAAATTAATTGTGGTATTTCTGCAGGTTTAGGTTATATTCATTTTTCACCTCCAAATAATGCTGGTATCAGAAATGTATGGGAATTGGCGTACATAGATGCGACATTCCATCCAAATGGCGAATCTGATAGATTACCTTCAGAAGCAGAAATTATCATCAGAACTGATTCAATATTGCCAACTTCTACGGGCTTAGAAGGAGACAAAAGCCTTACTACAATAGAATATTGGGCAGATGATAGAGCCGATGTATTCCTCCATTTTCATGAAAATAGGTCAAACCTTCCAGCATCAGAATCTGACTCAGATTATGGTAATGTCACTGATTCTTTGGGTTGGTTCAGAGGTATGCCAGAAGGTTCAATGTCTTCAGGTGAAATATCTAGAATTTTTAGGATGCTCGGTTCTGAAAATTCTCCAGAATTACCCGGAGGACAGCCTGATAGATTAGGATTAATTATAGGAGTTAAAAATTTCTCAAGAGATACTAGTCCAAATGTAAATGATTTGACTTTACCTATTAATCCTGCTAATCCTCCTAATAGTTTAATACTTCTCAGATCCAAGCAGTCAATTGAAAGTATAGATTATTATTCCTGGTTCAAACGAGGAGGAATACAAGAAGATCACAGGGCAATTCATGTAAAGGCCAATGATATACCAACTGCATTGGTAGTTTATGGCTCATTTGAATTAGGAGGAACTTCAGATGCAGATACTAGCTTAGATAGTACTACAGACCTTGATTTTATCTCAAAAGTAGTTGATTCAGTGATATTGAATCTTGTAGATCTCTTTCTAGATACTGGTTCCGTATTAAACGATGTTCCTTCAATTATAGTTGATTTGCTCAGTGGCGATACTACATCTGGTAGTTTTGATGGAGCATCATTTCACTTACTAATGACAAATAATTGGAAAGCAGATAGATCTATGATGCCCCTTACATCAATTGAATTAGCAATCGGATCTTCACCTCATCCAACTATCGATGGAGATCATTTAATATTATCAAAAGATACAGATTTAGATATTATACAAGGTATAAATGGGCCTGTTGAACCTTTGGCGCCGATTGCTGCTAGTGCAAGATTTAGTGGATTTATGGCTGCATCATTTGTTGACAATAATGATACTAATGAGCAAAAAATCGATATATTTACTGAATCTACTGAGTCTCTTGTGATGTCATTTATACAACATCCTCACAATTCTATTATCAATTATTCTCATCATGCTATTTCTTTCTCAGATTTACCAAATGAATTGTCTATTATAATAACGCCCGATTCTTTAAATTATGCCGCATCATCAATTATTGATACTATATCATATACTGGTAATGAGGATAATCAATATCAGGCTGCAAATATAATAGATTTTCCAGCAAATTTTGTATCTACTTTTGGAAATATTTTATCATGGTCTTCAGATACGCCGATTACTACTATAGAAGCTCAAATCTCTAATTCTACTAATCCTATTACAATGAGTGGCGACCATTTCTTATTTCACAATGACCCTAGTAATGATCAAGTTAGCCTATCATCTAGAATATCTGGTTTGAAAGAAGTTGGTTGGATAGAGCCTCAAGAAGAAGGCGCCGAAGGATTAGTAGGAATGGGGACTGCATATATGTCAATAGCAAATCCAAATCCCATGCTCATAAATGTTGAACAGGCGCCCACGAATCTAGATGACAAATTATCCGTAAAGGCAGAAATTAATCCTCTCCCCTCTTCTCTTTCACTCAAGATACCTACTGGCATTAACGAAGGGCCAAGTTTGATAATTCCAGAATTTGACACTTCTCAAGGTTTATCTGGCATAGCATCATTCATTGGAGGATTTTCTGACTTAGGACGTTCGGTGAATGATGTCCTTTCAAGTATTACTAATGATATATCTACAGGTTCAAGCACTGGCTCCTCTAATTTCTCATTCGGAATTGAATTAGATTCAGACTCAGAATTCGACTTAATGGTCGAGTCATATCATGGAGAAAAGAAATCAGAAAATCTTCCTTGGGTTCATGGCGTCTCTTTTGAAGCCAGTCCAACAGGTATTTCGGATGGCTTCCATCTAAGACTATGGATGCCCCGACTCCCTCCTTCTGTTGAATTATCAATATCTAGAGACGACTCGGAAAATCAGCAAGATTGGTCTATATACATTGATTTGGACTCTTGGTATCCACAACATACCGAACTAATGCTAGTAATTAGAGGGATGAACGGTCAAGATTTATTTGTGACTATGAAGGGTTTGAAAGTTGGAGAATATACAAGTTTAGGTTTAGATTCAATAATCACTATAACGACCTCTGGACAGATAACTGAAGTTTCTACCTCAAGTCTTTATCAATTGTCTAACCGACTTGAATGGATTCATGTTTTATTGATTAACAGAGAGGCAGGTTTACGTACTGAAATAATGATAAACGACATACCAGAATCCGTTGAATTTCAGGCAAGTTTAGGATCTGCGATATCAATAGATATGACAGTACCGGAACAGTTTAGGACATCAGAAGGATTTGCAGTTGGCTCTATGATGATTCAGCAAATGCAGTGGATGGATGATTTATGGTGGCCTGCAACTGTATTTTTGACAGATATTCCCGGTTCAATGAATTTGACTACAGAGCCAGATTTGAATTTTGATATCACTAAAGATCTAGCTTTCCAAGGTACCCCAATTCTTGATTTTACAGCTTCCGATGTAGGCATGTCATTGTATATCGAAGCATTTGGTAGAGCTATTAATAGTAAAGGCGACATAGTACTTTTAGCAGAAGGAATGACTGATAAGATGATAATAAAACCTACAGACTCTTTTGGATTACAAATTAGATCTGGAGGAGATGGAGTGGAAAAAATCTATCTTCGGTCAAGTAATATCCCCACTACTCCTCCAATAGTAATAGATGAAATGGAGGCATTAGGTGAAAATTTAAAGAGTGCTACAATACATATTAGGGAAGTTGTCTATCCATATAGTGTTATTGAGATCAATGATGTACAAGGTGGACGAATCATTGCTTCAGCAAGATTACATGCTGAAATTGGCGATACAAATATAGATCTGAAAGGCGTGCTTATAGACGCTCAGATAACAGGAGGCATCCCCACTGGAACTACATTTGGAGTAAATGGCCTAGCTTCTGACTTATCTATCCTATCAGTAATTCCGGGAATATCCGGTTCAACAAGTCATATCATGGCTCCAGAACCGCTTTCTTCAGGTATTTTAACCGTTTTAGCAATGCTGGGAGGTGATAATGATGGGCCTACTTGAAAGATTAAAGAGCGATAATGGCAACCAGTCATTAGAGTCAGACAAAGCTCATGACATTTTAGAAAAACTTGAATCAACTAAAGAACTACTTTCTCCAAGAAGAGTTATTTTTGCTTCTGCAACAGTTCTTTCTTTATTTCTTGTATCTATCTTTACTGTTATTTGGGTAGTTCCTTATGATAGAGTAAGTGTAGATGTAGTTTATCGACAAGGAACTTCTGGGCACATAGTTTTAGCACAATTGGATAACCAAGGTAGTAGGGAAATCTCAGATATAACAATCTCCATAAGATTTACAGATTCAAATAGTATTGAATTAGGTCGCACTGATCATTTTATTGATTCGCTTTCTGCTCATAGTTTCTATGCTGGCGACGATTTAGAGTTGATAGTTGGGGGCGCTTCAGTATGGGACAGTTACCAAATAGAAATATCATTAGAGTATAGTTACTATAATGGAAGAGTAGATGAAAGATGGACACATCAAGTAGGGGAATGGACGATGGAGCTTTTTACTGATCGAGCCCCAATTGCAATATTTTAGAGATGATTTTTCATGAATAATAGTATTTCAGTTATTATCAAATTACCAATACTGTCAAATTATATCCGAGGGGCCGAACACTCATGAATCAGCGTACATCTGTGCTGATACTTGCAATTCTTTTGATTTCATATATTCCTTTGGTAGAAAATGATTCTGAAACAGAGTATAGTCAAATAGATTCATTAAATAAGGAATATGAAAGAAATGAGATATCTCCTAATCCAAATACAATGCACAGTTTATCATTAGTATCGACATATTTTGAAACAGAAGAAATCAGAAATTTAAGGGCAGATACTCCCATTGGAATATATACTGAAATGGGACTCATACCCCGCGCCTCAATGAATTCAGAATTAACTACTCCTCGTTCAGATTTATTACTAGTTCTAATTGATGGAGAAACAGGTTTATGGGATGCTAGAATGGAAATTATGAATCATGCCCAAGTGGAAATACGTGCATCCATTCCTCCTTCAGGATTTCTGATACAAGGAACTCAAGACCAACTCAATAAGATCTCTAATCTTTCTATTGTACGTGCTAGTCATTTAGTTCCATTGGGTTTACTCACCGATAAGCAATTCTACAATTTGGATGGAGAGGATAATGTAATGGTAGAGTTGTTGGGTTGGAAAGACTCAGACTTAATCAGACACAATTCTCCTGGAATGAATTTACCTAGTTCACTACCTGAAGTAGCACATTTGTGGATGAATAACTACTCATCTTCCCGAACTGGATCTTATATCGGAGAAGTTAATTCCAAGGATATAGGTGAAATACTGAAGTATCCTGCTGTATCATACATTTCTCCAATATTTGAGCTTGAAACATTCAATAATCAAGCAAGGATCCATATGGGAATTAATGTTGTTGAAAATACATATGTTACTGGTTTAAACGGCAGTGGTCAAAGAGTAGCCGTTGCAGATACTGGTATTGATGAAGACCATGGAGATTTTGGTGATAGAATAATCAATGTTGTGAATGTCGCTGGTGATTCATCCACAGCAGATACCAACAATGGCCATGGTACTCATGTTGCGTGCACAGTTCTAGGAGATGGTAGTAGAACTTCTACATACAAAGGAGTTGCACCAGAGGCAGAATTATATTTTCAAGCAATGGAGATAGATAGTACTGAAACACTATCTAATAGCGGAATTTATGGTATGCTTAATTCAGCCTACAACTCTGGAGGAGCTAGATTTCATACAAACAGTTGGGGTTCTGCTGTAGGTGGGTCTTATACGACACAATCTGAAGATGCCGATGACAGGACTTCTACATGGGATCAGTACTGGACATATCAGGGCATGACAGTCTTATTTGCTGCTGGAAATGAGGCGGAAAGTGGCATTTCTTCACCTGGCACAGCAAAGAATGTTATTACAATAGGAGGGCATCAAAATCGGTGGGATCCTGACGAAATGTATCCGGCTTCTAGTAGAGGGCCAACGGATGATGGTAGAATAAAACCAGATCTTCTTGGCCCAGGGGATTGGGTTCGTTCATGCTTGGCACAGGAAGCAGCAGACGTATCATCAAATATTGGGGACCCGTACTACGTAGAATCTAGCGGAACGTCAATGGCAACACCTGCTGCAGCAGGTGCAGCAGCTCTAGTTAGAGAATATATAATGGAAATTGCAGAACGTCCAGCACCCCAAGGTTCACTTGTTAAGGCGATGCTGATTTTAGGAGCAGAAGATATTGGTACACGTGATATCCCTAATAATGATGAAGGTTGGGGAAGAGTAAATCTGATAGATACACTGATTCCAGATGAAGATATAGGAATATATGTTGACGATAGATCCCGACTATCAAGCGGGCAAGTAAATGAATATTCATTTGATGTCACAAGATCAGGGCAACCACTGAAAGTAGTAGTTGCGTGGTCTGATTATCCAGGCTCAAGTAGTTCTAGTATCCAGTTGCGGAATGATTTGGATTTAGAAGTAATTTCTCCAAATGGGCAAGTTACTTACTTAGGTAACGATTTCAATAATGGTAAATCAACAACTGGTGGCTCAAAAGACAATAGAAATAATGTTGAAGTTGTATTAATCGATAGCGCTTCTACTGGAGTGTGGACTGTCAAAGTAAAGGATTCATCACATGCAGGTAGTAGAACATTCCAGCCGTATTCTATAGCAGTAAGGGGAGTAAATGTAAACGATTTAACTCCTGATCCAACATTCATTATGGATTCATTTGAAATATCTACTCCCATACCTCAGGTTGGTGAAGAAGTAGAATTATCAATATCTTTGAGAAATCAAGGAGCTGGTTCTTTTACGGATGTTACAGTGGCCGCATATGCAAATTCTAATCCTATTGGGAATCAATTAATCACAATGTCGCCAGGTGGTTATGAAGAATTAACTTGGTATTGGACGCCTGTTTCTGAAGATGAAGGTGAAGTTGAAATTTCGTTCTACATAGATCCAAATGATAGTTTAGAAGAACTTTCTGAAGTTAATAACTTTATTTCCACATTAGTTTTTGTTAGTACGCCCGGAATAAAGGTTTCCTCAGAGAATCCAATAGTTACACTGGGAGAGGCGTCAGACCCAACAACTCAGTGGGACATAATAATAACCAATACAGCCTTATTCGAGACAAATGCAACAATTTCAATATCTTCTCCTGTGAGAACTAGAGATAATGCCCAATTTAATTGGCCTAGTTTCTTCAACAATACCAATTTCAATTTAGCAGCTTCAGAAAATATACCTGTGACTTTACTTATGTCACATCCTGCTCCTCCGCAGCCTGGTTTATACAAAATGTTAGTAACTGGAAATGATATTGAAAATAATATAGATTCAGAGTTAGAAATATTCTTTGATGTCCCTGTTCTTGCACAACCTC
>PCAI01000061.1 GCA_002731195.1 Methanobacteriota archaeon
GGATATCCTCTTCTCGCAGGACTAGCATCTGTTTTTCCGGCTATTTTTCTTACTAGCATGGTTGCGCTATGGATTTCCCAAGGGCCATCAGTTCCAATGGGTGCAGCCGGGCCAATGATATTAGGGGGCGCATCAGTTGGAGTTTATGCGATTATAGCCATGTGGTCATTGCCTAATTTTGGTATTTTCTTAGGTTCAATGATAGCTTGGTTATTAGCAGTCATTTTATGGTCTATTCCATGTTTCAAATTTGTTAAATGGAGACAAGAAGTCTCAAAAATCAATACTTAATATATCATTCATGTAATTTTTGCCCATAAGTCATCTAATTCACTATTCAATTTTTCTACCGAACCATCATTAAATATTTGGAAATCAGACATTTCTGCTGTTGCCTCCAAATCTTGACCCGCAGCATCCTTAGCCCTCAATTCTTTATTTTCTTGTTCTAAAAAGACATTCTTTTCAATAGGGTCTCCAGGTCTAGCCCTACTTTGCAATCTAGCCCAACGTATTTCTTCACTAGCTTTTACTTCTATAAGAAAGAAATCTCCTCTAGATCTTAATGCAGAAACTTCTGCAGGAGTTCTTATTGAATCTATAACTGCATCATCTCCATCTAGCATTTCAATTAACATTTCTGCTAGAATTCCACCTCCGCCTTGTCTCCTAAGCTCTCTCCCTCCTTCGATTAATGCATCTCTAGTAATTTCCTTATCTTGTTCTCTTAACCACGCTCTTATTGAATCAGAGCAAGAAAAACTCTTCATTCCCTTTTTACTAAACCACTCCACTAGAGTGGATTTGCCAGATGCATTTCTACCTGTCAGGCCAATCAACATGATTGGACTGGGAAGGAGGAGGGAGATATTGATTTCGTTAACCCCAATACCTTCTGGTACTCGCATATTTTAATTCTGCTTCGTGAATTGATCGTAAAAGAGAGGCACGATCTCCAGGTATTTTTCCTCGTAGTATTCTTGTTGCAGTTTCTTCACCCACGCCCCTTCCCATTAGACAAATGATGGCATCTAAACCATGATTTTTAATCAATTCAGCATTTTTTGTGACTTTTTCTCTAATTTTAAAATCCTTACTTTCAATCATTTCAATAAGTCTTTTTTCCATTCTTTCAGGAGAACATGCAAGCATAGTGCCTCCACAAAATGCACATGAATCTAATATTTTATTAATTCGTTCTACTCTTTTCCTTCTTTTATCATGGCAATTAATACATACTAATACTACTCTTTCATTCAATAGTCTTAATTCCAAACGTTCTCGTAATTCTTTATCTGACCAAGATGGTAGTAATAGGTCTCTTTCTGCCTTAGGAGATATTCCCAATTTACCTGGAGGAGTATGAACCAATCTTATCGATTCATTCTGTATTGCTTTTAATACATCCATCGTTCCTTCTATATCCATCCTTTCGTGGAATAATTTGTCTAATGCCTCTTCTATCACAGGTGTTCCTTTGTATCTCTTCATCAAACCTCTAAGATTTACCTTTCTAGGATCTACTCCTTTTTTCAAAACACCCATCTTTTTGGCCACTTGTACTACTCTCCATCTCACAGTTCGACTATTTGGCACTGTCATTCTTAGGATCGAAGGAAGTGCAATTGCAGGAGTTTCTGTCAACCATCCCATAATGTCTGAGACTGTTGTACTGGGTATCTGAAACGATATTCTGTAAGGGTCTATCAAAACTCGCCCCATTTTACCTTCACGCATTGACCCCATCGATTGAATAAAATGCGCTAGAGTTTCATTTATCCTTGATCCTTTACAAGTATTCATTGTTATTGTACCCTGTCTTTCTTCTATCGTTATAGTTTGCCCATCAGGGATTTCTCCAGTTGCTTCTAAGTGCTCCATAACAGCAGAAATTAGAACATCTCGAGCCGATTCACTGAGTGGATAATCATCTAACTTACCTTTCACTTCTTCATCTATTGCTCCTAGAGAATGTGCAGTAATTTTCCTTAAAAGACCGACTTCTTCGGCTATTTTTCTAGGTACAGGTGGCAATTCACCAGCCCATACTGGTGCAGAACCACTTTCTCTTACTGGACCAACCAACAATTCTTCTTGTTCAGGGTCAGCATCAACTATTTCCCATGTTCTTCCAGCCATTACAAATCTTCTAGTGTTGTTTATCGAATCTTCGTTATTATCATCTAATGATAATACAAAAGCCTCATCTACCGAGCCCAATATTTTCCTAGTAACTGCATCTCTAACTCTATATGAGGTCTCATCAGGTATCATTGAAAGATGATCCATTCTTGTTTTACCTAATCTTCCCGCAGGAGAGAACCAACCACTTTCAAGAGATTTTGGAAGAACTTTAAGGAGTTTATCTAACCATTTCTTCTTCTCTAAATCGGTATACTCTCCTTCCCAATGAGGTCTTTCTATTGGAAAATCTCCTCCAATCCTTTCTGCTAATTCCTTCCATAATTTAGTTGTCCATTTTGTTGGGTCAGAGATTTTAGGATCTTCTATTAAACGAATCAACCATCTATCATCAAGTACTCTTAGAACTGCTAAAGTAGATTCATGCTCCCAATCTTTGAAAATTGAGACTTTTTCTAATATTTTTGTTGGTTTATCTAGAGGAACCACTCCTCTTTCTATTGCCATTTGCAAGAATTGGTTTGCTGCAACAATACGTGGATTAGTGCGCCAACCAACTCCTCCAATTTCGCCATTCATTGCTCTGCGTGCTATTACGCTACATTCTGAAATACCATCAATTTCCCATGCAAGAATTTCTCCTGCACCAGTTCCGCCTAAGTAATGTTCAGCCCTCCCTACTCGTTGCAGCAAACTATCCACGGATCTTGGACTCTGTAATTGATGAACTTTTTTTATCGAACCAACATCGATTCCCAATTCAAGGCTACTTGTACATATTAGCCCATTCAACTCACCATCCAATAATGCTTTTTCCACTTCTCTCCTAGTTTCTGCTGCAAGACTGCCATGATGAACTCCTATATTCAAATCTGGCATAATTTTCTTCAATCTTTGCGATACCGTTTCTGCTGTACTTCTCGAATTAACAAATACTAAAGCTGGAAATTCTTCTTTCAGTGTCTTGGATAGTCTTCTAAATGCTGCTATAGAATCCGGAGAAATGTGCCACTCTGTAGAAAGTATCTCATCTTCAGTACTAGGTAGTTCTTTATGCACTATGACATCAGTTTTCCTTGGCGCTGGACCTATAATTGGCAAAGCATCTTCAGAAAACCATTTGGCTACTTCTTCTGGATTACCTACTGTTGCTGATAGTCCAATAATTTGCAGTTTTTCTGGACAATATTCTTGGATTCTTTGCAAACCAACTAATAATTGTGAACCTCTCTCAGAACCTGCCATATCATGTACTTCATCTAGAATAATCGCCTTTACTCCTGCTAGATGTTTTCTAAGGCGACTTCCTAATAGCATTATTTGAGCAGTTTCTGGAGTTGTGATGAGTAGATTGGGAGGCTTTTTTGATTGCCTTGTTCTTTCTTTCTGTGAAGTATCTCCATGTCTAAGGCCTACTGATAACCCAACAGGCTCTAACATTTTTGATAACCTTCTATCTATATCTCTATTCAAGGCTCTTAACGGAGTAATATACAATATTGAAAGACCACTCCACTCTTCAGTTAGACATTTAGAAATTATTGGTAAAATTGCAGACTCGGTTTTACCACTCCCAGTTGGCGCCACAAGTAATCTATCATTTCCATTCACTATATCTGGTATTGATGCTTCTTGTATAGGAGTCAAAGTCCATCCTAAGCCTTGAATTAGGCCATTCACACTCGAATGTAAGTGCTCGTTGACTCCTGACATAACCTCTCCTCTAAGGCCTAATAAGAAAACCCTATGTTCTATAATTTACTGCATATTAATGAGTTTTTCTTAAACTTATTATGAAAGGAACTATCTCTAGTGATTCATTCGGCGTAATGATTGCCATGGCACGTTCAAGAAGAAATCAAGTCGGTCCGCTTAGAAAATGGTGGAATTCACAGAGCGAAAATCACTTTCAGATTATAGGAATAATTTCTTTATTATCAATCGCAACTTTCCTTTGGACAATGGCATTTTTATTTATTCTTGGAGGAACGACTGATCCAGAAAGAGATCATTTGGTACCGCATCACTGGTTAGGACTAATAATATCAATTGCTATATCATTCTTTGTTCTACCCGAATTTCTCTATTTTTTGAATCAAAGGCAAACATTACAGGATATTTTGAACTTAGATTCTAGATCAGAAGTTTTGAAAAGAAGAAAAGAAGCAGAAAATGCGGCCGATTTGTTAGGGCACAAATATCGTGCTAGATTAAAGGGCCTGTATGAAGAATTGGGAATTAAAGTAAAAGGTAAAAAGTTTGCAATTAAATCATTACCGCCAAGAAGAAATAAATCTACTGATTCGGGAGTTTCTGAAGAGGAGGAATGAGGTGTCAACTTCAAAAACTTCAGATAAAATAGACCTATCTAGAAATAATCCGGTTAATGATTTTCTCCGAGAGGCATTTCTAGCAATAGGTTTAGTTTTTCTAATCCTAGGATCTTTATGGATTGCAACCGGACAATTCCCTCCAATGGTTGTGGTTGAGTCTGGATCTATGATGCATGATACAGAGGATGGATCATTAGGTGCCATAGACCCCGGTGATCTTGTCTTAGTCATGAATCCAGATAGAGTGGATATAGTGACATATGTTGAAGCGATGGAAGAAGACAATCCAAATTTTGGATATACTAGCCATGGAATGGAAGGAGATGTCATAATATATAGCAAAAATGGAGGTAGTGATACTCCTGTAATTCATCGCGCAATCCTAAAAGTTATCTCAAATAATACTCAAGAGGGTGAGAAAACATGGGATGTGTTAGGTACTTCTTTGACAAATGTAAAAAGTATTAATTTAGTGATTAATTATCCTTGTGAATATCATAGCGGTACTTACAATTTAGAAATAAGCAATTGGGTCCCAAATCATCCTGGATTTATTACTACTGGCGATAACCCTGATAGTAATGGATGTAAAATAGATCAATTGGCAGCTACAGGTCAAGATGGTAGAAATGGCCTAAAAGATGATCAAGGGAATCCAGTAACTGCCGTCAAAGATGAATGGGTTATTGGCGTTGCATCTTCAGAAATACCTTGGATAGGGGCTATCAAATTATTTACCTCAAATACTCATCATTTCGTAACCGAAGAAACTTGGACAAATCTATCATTCACAATTCTTATTGTGATTTGTTCTCCAATGATATATGACTCAATATTTAGAAAGAATGAGCCAAAACTGAATCCCGAGGAAGAGTAATCACAAGTATGACATGATTACCGGGATTATAAGTATAAATAAGAATATAAAACTACTATTATTACTTATTTTATTTGCTAAAGACTCTATTTTTATTGGATGAATTCCTCTATTAAAAACATCATTATAGAAAGTCAGAGAAGAATGCACTCCATCTTTTACAATATGCCCTCCATCAAATGGCACCATTGGAATAAGATTGGCAAAACCAAGTAAAAAGTTAATCCAAGCTAGCCAAAATAAGAATGTGAATAACATAACCATCCCTGTTGTACCAAGTATTGATGCAATCACTCCATCTCCAGCTGATAGCATTGCTTGCTCTCTTAAGTTCATCACTTGCCCATCTCCTGCTATGGGTACACCAAGCATCAAAAGTGGCATTATTGCAGTAATTATCACTGCACCTAGGATATTACCATCATTCACTGCATTCAATATTGATCCATAATTACTAACTCCTACTTCACCATCACTCAAGCCACTAACTCCGAGGAATGGAATATTAGAATCAGGTCCTACTCCAATTTCCTCAAGATATTCCTTTGTTTCTTCTAAATCACAACTCTCATCTTGTTCACATAATCCTATGTACCAATCATGACGATCCATCAACGTTACAGTAATATCTCTTTGACTCTCTTCAGTTTTTTGATCAAAATCAGATGCACTCCATGGGCCTGAAAGTACTGTTAGTTCTATTTTATCTCCGGGATAGAATTTATCCATTTCTTCACTGAAACTATCATATTCAGGCACTTCGAAACCATTCATGTGCGTAATTATTTCATATGGTAACAGTCCCGATTCTTCAGCTCCTGTGTCTTCAATTATTTGTACCGCATGTACACCTGGATTCGTTGCTACAAAACCATTAGCAGTTGATGATAGTAGAATTATGACAATGTATGTTGCAATTAGATTGATCGATGGTCCAGCGGCAAATAACCTCATCCTATCTCGACGAGGCGCTCTGTACATTTCTTCTTGTTCCGGCTCTGCAAAAGCACCCATAGGTAGGGGGCCAACCAAAAGTAATCCAAAACTACGAATCTTCATTCCATGCGCTCTGGCTTGTATTCCATGGCTATATTCGTGGATTATTATGGCTACTATTAATGCTAAAACTGGCCACCAAAAAGGAACGAAACTAGTAACTCCTGGTATTAGTAACAAATCTTGAGCAGGAATCGGCTCGCTAGGGGGGCTAGTAACACTACTTCCAAAACTAAAAAGAAGTAATAATATCACTCCCGACATTACAAAAAGACAAATCCAAATTGAAATCTCACCATATATTCTCCAGAATTTCCTATTACTAGAAACAGTATCTAATATTTTTTGCCCCTGCCTGGTTCTTAACATCAAAATTATTCCAAGAACTCTTGTAGCGTCCCATTTGTCTAAAATACCGTTTTCTTCTAACATTATTAAACCGAAGTACCAAATTGCAATTACCACTACAACAAGTATCGAGTTACTAATTTCATAAATCAGAAACAAAAAAATTAACGGAAGTAGAAAACTTCTACTTCGCCTTTCTTGTTCTCTCATGTATATGGGTTACTCTTTACCTTCTTCAACCCGTTGCCCGCATTAACACAAATAACATTACTAATATCGTCATCCGAAGGGCATGGAAGATGCTTCTTCGAGTATTGATAAAATAGATCAGAAATCTATTAATTCTTTAATTCGGAAATCTGCAGGGCTCAATAAAATACTCAAACAAGCTGAATTCAAAGAAATCAAAGAAAAATTAACCAATCTAGACAATAAATTTGATGAAATTGAGAGTAGAATGGCAGATCCATTATCGAATAATTAACTTTTTTCGGCTTTTGATAGATTATAATATTCCACAATCATTATAAATAATTTAGTAATGCTTGATTTATGCCTAAATTTATGTACTCAGGAAGTTATACTGCCAAAGGTGCTGCTGGAATCCTCAAAGAAGGTGCAACAGCACGTAGAGATGAAGCTGCGAGAATCGCAGAATCATTCGGAGGAACGCTAGAATCTTATTATTGGTGTTATGGAGAAAAAGATTTCATGTGTATTATGGATGTCCCTGATAAGGTCAAGATAACAGCTTTCGCTCTTACAGTTGGTGCATCAGGAGTTTTCAATGGTAAATTAACACCTTTAATTACTGTAGAAGAAATGGATGAAATAACTAGTACTGAACTTGGTAATTTTACTCTTCCAGGCCAATGAAATCTGATGTACTTCTCAGAGGTTATTTGCACAAGTATCTCCATTATCATCTGAATTAGTTCCATCCGGGCAGATTGTATTTTTCCAAAAGATATCGTCCAAGATTGCTCCAGTTAGGTCCGCATCACTTAGATTTACTTCAACCACCATTGATCCACTTAGATCAACTCCAGTCAGGTCAACCCCAGAGAGGTCGGTATCAGCCAGCCTGACATTGGGTCCCAAAATAGCTCCTCCAGTGCATATGTATCCCTCGAATAGGCTGCTTGGGCACCCAGTCAGGTTTGCCGCCCGGATTGCTTCTGGGGGCCTCACACTGAGGTCCAAACCAGTCAGATCTACATTTTCAATCCAGATAGTCAAAGACGAGGTCGGACCAAGAATATAGTATGGACAATAGGACAAATCTAAAGAATCCAAAAGATCTCCCATTAATTGGACATATTCCTCCCTATCGCCTCCTTCCTCGCTAACGGGACAAGAGTCCATTAGTGGGTCGGCAATGCAAAGCCAACCCTCTGGAAGATTAGATGGGCAGCCCAAAAGCGCAAGAGCAGATATGTCGTATAGCTCCCCACTACTCAGATCCACGTCGCTAAGATCAGCATACCTCAATTCCGCCTCGGAGAAATTGACGCCCGTCAAATCTGCATTAGAAAAGTCGGTTAGTATTAGGGCTGACTTGGAGAAATCAGCGTCAGTAAGATCAGCGTTACTAAAGTTGGTGAGGATAAGTCCTAGTTCGACACCACTCATGCTTGTCTCCCTGAGGCTTGAATGGGACAGGTTGGCTGGAATGGAGCCAGGAAAAACAATCCCGTCTATTGTCCGAGCAGGCCAAAAGGACATTTCATGCCTACCATCGAGGTTGATTCCGTCTAGATTTGATTCCGGTCCGAAGTATATCATTTTCTCTTTGATGTGATCAGGAACTCGACCCTCATCTAATATGCCATCTCCATCTTTGTCATTCCATCCGGAATACCAAAAAGTATGCTCATCGTAAATTGCGCCTTCGAAGTTGGTTCCAGTGATAGTGGCATTGATGAATTTGGTCCCTCTGATTATGCTTCCACTAAGGTCAGCTCCACTAAGGTCAGCTCCACTAAGGTCAGCGTATGAAAGAATGGCTCCAGAGAAGTCGGCATCTCTGAGATCGAATCCACTGAGGTTGACTTCTTTGGCATATACCAAGTCAAGAGCATCATTTCCTGTTGCGAAGACGGTTCTGTTTGGTACACATGTTGTTCCTTCTGGAGGGTTGTCTGGACATCCAATTCTAGAATCATCGTTTCCCAAGCAACCTGCTAGAGGGACTAGAATCAGAATCAGAGATATTGCTAATGCGCTTGTTTTCATCATTCACCGTTAAAGAGGGGCATAAATAAATCTTCCACTTTCAATGGGAGTAATGAAGAGGCCCATGTGTATGCGGGCATCAATTACTGTATCCTATCATCCACATTTGATCAATGGGGTCCCTGTAATACCCAAACAACCTTCTACTACGGATTTTGTGTTATCA
>PCAI01000062.1 GCA_002731195.1 Methanobacteriota archaeon
CTTGGCCCTATCCATATCAAACCGGAATCAACTACAGCCTGTGCAAAATCGGAACGTTCGGAGAGAAAACCATAGCCAGGATGGATAGCTTCAGCACCAGAAATTTTAGCCGCATTAATAATTGCATCTATATTCAAATAAGTTTCAGATAATTGTTTACCAGGTAGATGTATTGCCTCTTCAGAAATTTCAACATGTAATGAATTAGCATCAGAGTCAGAATAAATTGAAATTCCCCTGAGTCCTAATTCTCTAGCAGAATTAAGTATCCTTACTGCAATTTCTCCCCTATTTGCAACCAAAACTGATGAAAATGGATTTGATGCACCATCCATCCAATCAGGATACATATTAATTCACCTCATTCTTCGCTTGACCAGTTGGGCCTTCTTCTTTCTAGAAATGAAGAAAGCCCTTCTTGACCTTCTTTGGAGCCACGCATCTCACTGGTTTTATCTAGAGTGAACTGGCGAAGTTCAAAATCATCACCATTCCAACGATCGAAAATCAAAGTCAGTTTTTTAGCTTCTGAAATAGCCATTGGACCTGTACTCATTACTTCATTGATTATTTTTTCAACAGAAGATTTGAAAGATTCATTAGTATCTACAACTTCATTGGCGAAACCAATTCTTAATGCCTCTTTGGCACTTATTCTACTAGCCATCATAGATAATCGACGGAATTGGGCACTACCTACTTTACGATATACATATGGCCCTATTACTGCAGGCAGTATGCCTAATTTCGCTTCAGAAAGTGCTATCTGTGAATCTGATGTCATGATAATGTGGTCCAAACAAGAAATTAAACCAGCACCTCCTCCTAATGCAACTCCTTGAATTGTCCCAATAGTGAAACAAGGATGTTCCCATAGAGAATAAAATAATTTATCAAGACGGCCAGAATCTTGTCTATTTTGCTCCACTGTTTTTGATCCTGCCTCACGCATCATATTAATATCCGCTCCGGCACAAAAATGCTTTCCATTGGATTTTAACACTAAAATTCTAAGAAATTGGTCACCATTGGAATCTTGTAAATCATTATTTTCGCCAACTGAACGTTTTTTTGTCCAAATCAATAATTGTATTAACTCATTGATTAAATCATCATTAAGGGCATTATACACTTGCTCACGGTTTAGTGTTATTGTTGCCACTGAACCTTCAATATCAATCTTGGAAAAATTTGTCTCTGGTTTGGAATCTGTCATTTTCAAATTATCACATCCTGAATACACCATAATTTTGTTCTGGTAATGGAGCATTTAAAGAAGCAGAAATACACAGTCCCAAAATATCACGTGTATCTCTTGGATCTATTACTCCGTCATCCCATATCCTAGATGTTGAATAATATGGAGAGCCTTCTTCTTCATATTTTTCAAGTATTGGATCACGGAATTCATTAAGAGAATTGCCAATCATGGGTATTTGTCCCTCTCTTGCTCTTTGATCTTGTTTTACTGTAGTCAGCACATCTGCAGCTTGTGGCCCTCCCATGACAGATATACGTGAATTAGGCCACATAAATAAGAATCTTGGATCGAAAGCACGTCCACACATACCATAATTTCCAGCGCCATGAGATCCTCCAATCACCACTGTAAATTTAGGAACGGGGACACAAGAGACGGCGGTCACTAGTTTCGCTCCATCTTTTGCTATTCCTCCTGACTCAGCATCTTTCCCAACCATAAATCCAGTAATATTTTGTAGAAATACTAAAGGTATTCCTCTTTGACCACATAATTCTACAAAATGTGCACCTTTCAATGAAGATTCAGAGAATAAAATTCCATTATTAGCTACTATTCCAACAGGATACCCGTGGATTTTTTCAAAACCACAAACCAAAGTTGACCCATATCTATTTTTAAATTCATGAAATCGTGAACCATCGACAATTCTTGATATTATTTCTCTAACATCATAAGTAGTTCTATTATCCATAGGTATAATTCCCATTATTTCATTTGGATCATGTATTGGATCTTCTACAATCCCCGTATCAAGTCTGTGTTTTGGATTAATATTCAGATTTTCAACGATATTCCTTACCATTCGTAATGCTTCTGGTTCATCTTGAGCAAAATGATCTGCAACACCTGAGTCCCTGGTATGGACATCAGCCCCTCCCAGTTCTTCGGCAGTTACTTCTTCACCTGTAGCTGATTTGACCAGCGGAGGACCTGCAAGGAATATCGTCCCATTTCCTTTTACAATAATTGATTCATCGGACATTGCGGGTATGTATGCTCCTCCTGCCGTACATGAACCTAGAACTGCTGCTACCTGTGGTATTCCTTTACTAGAGAGTATTGCTTGATTTCTAAAAATGCGGCCAAAATGTAATTTATCAGGGAATACTTCATCCTGAAGAGGCAAAAATGCCCCACCAGAATCTACTAAATAAATACAAGTCAAATTATTCTCTTCTGCTATCTCTTGTGCCCTAATATGCTTTTTTACAGTTAAAGGATAATATGAGCCACCTTTTACAGTAGCATCATTTGCAACAAACATACATTCTTTTCCATGTACTACACCTATACCAGTAACAATTCCAGCAGAATGGGCTCTGCCATCATAGGAGTCTATTGCAGCCAACGGAGATAACTCTAGAAAAGGAGTTCCTGGATCACAAATATCTGAAATTCTCTCTCTTGCTAATTTTTTATTTCTACTACGATGTCGATCGACATATTTGTCTCCGCCCCCTAGTTTGACTTTAGCTAATTTTTCTCTTAAATCGTTAACTAAAGTAAGATTTTTTTCATTACAACGGATGAAATCCTGACTTCCAGAATCAATACGTGTGGTTAGCCTCTCCATTGCCCTCAACACTCGAGATGACATCTAAGTATTCAATTGAATTGTTTAATAGTTAAAAAAATAAAATAATTAGACTCCTAGAGCAAGTCGGAAAACATCTCGAAGGCCGGGTGCCATACCTACGACTAACATCGCTAATCCGATTAATAATCGTAGATGTTGTTGTCTATTTTCGAAGTTAGAAATAGTAAAAAAATACCATATTAATACTCCCAATCCTAACTTTATTACAACAAATCCTGCTGCTGAGTTAAATTGTTCAATAATCCATGCTGAGAAAACATGTTTTTCTTTATAATTAAAATAATCAATGCCGATCCATGTGGCTAATCCATCAAGCAATTGCCCTGCTACGGCTAAAAATACAACAGGAGAAGCTCCTATCGCCTTCTTACGTGATGCTTCAATTAGATCTTTTTGAGGAGAAATTAATGCCAAATAATCCTCTTCAGTCATTGATTTTGGAAGTATACCGGCAATTAATCCCTGATCAGAGAGTTCTTTTGCCACTGGAGATCCTATGCTAAACATCAAATAGGCAAGAAGACCTGGTAGGCCGATTACAACCAATATTGGCCATAATACGAGCCTGTCGCTTGGGATATGAATCGCGTAAGATGAAAGTGCGCCGATGAATATCAGAGAACCACCAAGGCCTACTGAGTAAACTAATCTTTGAATAGGAGTGAAAACTTGTAATGATTTATTCAGTATCTGAGGTATGAAGATGGCAAAAGTTCCAATTAATAATAAAAATGTTAAATCTATTTCTTGATTAATTACTTTATTACTGTTGGAAATTGATGAAGCATAAACTAAAAATTGTAAAAGAATCAATAAACTAGAAAATAACTCTATTTCTCTTTCTAATTTTTTCTCACTTTTAGATTTTTTCTGAAGAATATATGCTATTGAGCCAGCGATAATTACCCAAAAAGCAGTTTGGAAATGGACTCCGGGGCTGACAAAATATGGTGCAAGGTTAGAATCAAACATTTGTGCATCTTCAACAACTTCGCCGAAAACAGCCCAGAAAACATAAGGAAATAATGCTATTAATGTATAATCACTAGAATCAATCCCTAGATGCCTCAATAATGCAGCCAATGATACAACAAACATAGCTAAAATAAATGCATAAGTCATTGTATTAACTGTATTGTAACCTGCATCTGATGTTTCCTCTGCAATAATTGGATCTAGATAATAATCATAAATAAATTCCGTAAGAGGGTTATCGACATTTAAAAATGAGAGAAATAATCCAGAAAAAAATAGAGTAGACGATATCAAAATGATGTTTATGGCCCATCTCTCATAATCATACAACTCTTCCAAGTGATTAGACATTGTACTGCCGAAGAGATTATTGCGCTTAGGTGTGGCGGTTTTATTACTCCTCTTCATATACTATTTCTTCATCATCAGCAAGTTCCAACATTTGAGAAATTTCATCATTATCTTCTATATTTATTTGTGTATTTTTTAATTTTCTAGCAGCTTTTCTTCGTGCATCGGCCAATCCAGGAACTAAAGCATTGAAACCTGATTTTGACTCGTCAATCTTATCTTGGTGTGACTCAAGACTTCGAGATTGTATACGTTGTTTTCTTCTATCTTGTTCTAAACCATACAAAACTGTCCCATGCTCAGATCCTCGTAGTATTCCTTCGATTGCTGGCCCAGCAATTAACAAACTCTCATTGTCGCCAATTATCAATACAGTTGAGCCATAAATTGATATTTCACATCCAGATAGTTCTTCTATTAAGGTTCTTATTCGGCCATTAGTGCCGATTAATCTACTTCTCATTCTACGGATTTGATTAGGTTGCCTGCCTACCCACTCTCTGATATCATACATTCTTAGGAAGACATCGTCTTCTAACAGTTGTAAAGCCCTTTTTGGTGCCAATCCTCGGCCTATCGACATAATTAAATCAGGCATCTTCATACGTATTATGGGATCCACTATTTCTGAATTCCATGCTATGTTAACTTCACCAGATTGGGAGTCTATTTGTAATGATCCTCCACTTGCTTTTTCTATTAGTTTACGTGTCGCTCCTCTTTTTCCAATAAGAACTGCAATACGATCTTTTGGTATGCGTGCCAGGTGCTCCATGAATCCTGTCACGAAGTCATATACTTTAATCTCCACCCGGAAGGGGTTTTAATTTAGGCACTGGTTCATCTAAAACTCTTACTAAACAATCTGTGAGTTTTATTTCAAATCCTTGACGATTAATCCATTCTACTAGTCTAGTAATATCTCTGATTAAAAATTCTTCAGCATTGGGGTGTTGATTGGTTACAGCCTGCCCAACATCTATGACCCAAATATCTTCATTGTTCATTAATATATTATATTCACTGAAATCCGCATGTACTAAATTGCATGATTGCCAATTTATAGCTATTATATCCAAAAGTTGTGAAAATATTTCAAAAGGATTTTCAATATTCACATCTCTTAATCTTGGACTTGCTTGTTCTTCACCTATGAATTCCATAATTAATACATTCTTGAAATGAGATATGGGTTGTGGGACTCTTATGCCATTAGCCCTCATACGTTTTAAATTTCTATATTCCTTACGTACCCAAATATTAACTAATTCTCTGTGGCGTCTAGAAAGTCCTCCGAATCTTGGATCACCATCAATATATTTTGCAAGACTTTTGAAAACGGCATTAGTAGTATGAAATATTTTAACGGCAACTGGTCCATTATTACTAGTTGCATAGAAAACGTGAGCCTCTTTACCTCTTGCTATAGGATATTCAATAGTATCAATATCTCCTTTCTGCATCAATTTATGTATTGCTAGAAGAGTAGAACTATCGAATACTTGATCAAAAACTCTTCTATCTACCCATTCATATCGTCCTTTGCCCATTACGCCCTGAAGACCATGTTCAATTTCATTGAATAATTTCTTAAATCGGGGCTCAGAAATCCATTCATGCTTCTTTTCGTTCTTCATTAGAGAATCGAAATCAGGCTCTAAGTCCCACTCTTTGTCATCTTTCATTTTATTCACCCGAAGAACGAGTCAATATCATCGTCAGCATAATTATCAACAGACGGAGAAGGATTCTGTGGTTCTTTAGTGACTTCAGATTCTGGAGCTATATCAGGAGTGATTTCTGTATCTTCATTAGTTTCAATTTCTTCTTCTGAGTTTAACTGAGAATCCTCAGACATTCCAAATAAATCAACAATTTCTGGCAATACACCTTTTCTTGAAAGATAGAGTGATTGTGTTTTTGTATAACGCATACAAACATTAGCTTTCTCATCTTGGAATTCCCAAGGCTGGAGTGTTATCAAATCTCCTTCCCTTACCCACTGCCTTCTTCGCATTTTTCCTGGAATCCTAGCAAGACGAGTTTGTCCATCTTCACATATTGAGCGCACCCTTCTGCCACCAAGTATTACATCTGCAATTGCAAACATCTCATTCACTTTTCTATTGGGCAGAGGTACACGAATTCGATCTCCTGTTCCAGATTCGAGTCGAGCAAGAAGTTCGGCATCGACCTTCTCTTCCCTACGTGCCATGTGCTTCGGTCGATAGACTCCTATGTGAACTTGAGCATCATTTCTCTAAGTTAGAGTAAAGATTGAGCCGCTTCATTGGCAATTTCAAGTAATGACTCTGATAACGGCCCGATTCCTAATAAAAGAGTGAAAATCGCACATGCAATTATAGTAATTCTTAGGTATATTGATTTAGCAAGAGGTCCTTCAACTACTGGTTCTTCAAAGAACATTAACAGCCCTACTCTCAGATAGTAAAATAATGAAATTGCGCTGTTAATTACTATTGATAAGGCTAACCAAAATACTACATTGACACTGGTCATCCATGTCAAAACTGTTGCAGATGATACACTGCCGGTACCTGCAGACACATTTACTATTCCATTAATCATCAATAGTTTAGACAGGAATCCCGATAGTGGAGGGATACCTGCTAAAGAAAGCATGAATATGAACATAGAAATGGCAATTACAGGATCTCTGCGTGTTAAACCCTTTAAGCCGTCCATATTATGAGTTAATCCTTCATTCTCAAGTAAGGTAAGTACTAAAAAAGCACCGAATTTGAACAAAACAAGAATTGTTAGATGGAATATTAATGCAGTTATTATCAGGACATTTGAGTTGTAATCTCCTAAGCCGCTACCGATTGCTGCAATAGCAGCAAGCATATATCCTGCATGAGCAACACTAGAGTAGGCTAGCATTCTTTTCGGGTTAACGCTAGTCAATGCAGCAAAATTACCCCAGGTCATAGTAATTACAGAAATTAATGCGATTGCGATAAACCAATATGCTTCTACTCCTTCTTCAGGCGATGTTATAATCAGTAAAATTTTCATTATAGCTACAAAACCCATGGCTTTAGAAGCAGTAGCGAGCAAACCTGCAATAGGAGAAGATGCACCTGAATATGCATCAGGTGTTGCCAAATGGAAGGGCGCTGCACCTACTTTAAAACCGAAGGCAACAAGCATTAGACCAACTCCTATTCCTGCAAATGGGTCAAGATTTTCCATTGTTGACCATGAAGAAGTTAGAGAGTCTATCTGGAGATTACCGTTCCACAAATATAGTAATGACATTCCATATATGCCAATTGCAGATGCAACTGAACCAACAATAAAATATTTCGTTCCAGCCTCTCCACCGATATCGCTTTCCTTGTAAAAACCTACAAGAACATATGATGATAATGAAGCTAATTCCAGGCAAACGAAAAGTAAGAATAAATGTGTAGATTTGGACATGAGGCACATGCCTAGTCCAACCATTAGCAGGAGTATATAGAAATCTACTTGACGTCTGTTATTCATCAATATTCTTATTTTGGCACTTGCAGAAGATTCTGTATCTTTATCTTGTGGTATCTCAGGATTTTGCTTAGGAGGCATCCTGTAGAAAGTTGCTATTGAAGTCATTAGAAGTGCAGAAGTAAATATTAACGAGAATAAAGTTGTGAATTGATTTACCTCCATTATTTGTCCTATTTCACCATTTTTTGCACCTTGAAGCATAATTAGTGACATAAAAAAGGATAGTGTGAAAGTGATTATTGCTACTATACTAGGTATGAATGGATTATTTACTTGAGTAAATCTTGTCCCACCAATAAATACTGGTACCGAAGTATTGGTCAGAGGTATTCGAATCTTAGCATCCCCTAAATTAGGTATCAATATCATTGTCAGTATTCCAATAATCATTATACTCTCTGGGATTAATAATTCCAAAGAAATATCACTTAGAGAATTCATTTGAATACCTCCGAAATCCAGTCCATACTAGGACTCCAAACATTGACATTTTCCATGGCATCGATCATTATATCTGTCATAAATTGAGTACTCCATACTGACATCATATCCCAGAAAATAAACGGGAAAATACCAAAAATAATTGTAAAAATACCTAATATGAACATACCAGTATTTTCATGCCATGTTACATCACGAGGATTTTCTCCATGAAGAGTATCGGGCAATATTCCTTGATTAGGATCATTGGACTCGAAAATAGTACGTTGCATAGACGTAAGATAATATGTTGCAGTTATTATTAGTGTTAATGCCGGTAACATAACTAACCATCCGAAAGACATCCAAAATGCAATTAGTATTGCAACTTCGGCAACGAAACCTGCCATCAAAGGTAAACCTAAACTAGCCATCCAGCCTAACATCATATGGCCTGATAAATAGGGAGAATGATGTGCAATGCCTCTCATAGAACCAATCTCTAATGTATGGTAATGATGTTTGAAAGCACCTGCAACTGCGAAAAGTAGTGGACTTATTACTCCATGTGCGAACATCATGAACAATGCGCCTGCGATACCAAGAGGTTGCATCGTCGCAATACCAAGGAATATTAGCCCCATATGTGAAACTGAAGAGTAAGCTACCATTCTCTTAAGATTGGTCTGGCCCATACATACCCATGCCCCATAAACTAGACTTGCCATTCCCAAGAAAATCAACAGCGGTATGAAAATAATAGTAGATTCAGGGAAAATAGTTACTGCAATTCTAAGAAAACCATATGCACCCATTTTCAACATAACTCCTGCCAATAGCATAGAGCCAGCAGTTGGAGCTTGTACGTGAGCATCAGGAAGCCATGTGTGAACTGGCACACTAGGCATTTTCGTTGCAAATCCTATAAGTAAAAGTATCCAAACAAAATGTCTGAGTCCTTCACTAGGAATCAGGTTGTCTTGGAGAGACATCTGGACCAAATCAAAATGATGGCCGGTCATACTTCCCAAACCAGGTATTGGAGTAGTGTGGAAATACATCACTAAAATTCCTATGAGCATGAAAACACTTGCTGTAAATGTATAAATGAAAAATTTCATAGCGGCATATTTTCGGTCTTCACCGCCCCATAATAGTATTAGTAAAAACATTGGAATCAATGTTAATTCCCAGAAAACGTAAAAAATGAATAAATCTAATGAGACAAAAACACCTAATAAAGCCCCTTCCATAATTAATATCAAAGGATGGAAAATATGGCCTCTCTTTGCATCCCATTCTACAAGCATAGATATTGGAATCAATAAGGAAGTTAACCATATCATTGGGAATGAAAGAGCATCTGCACCAACTTTCCATTGAACACCTATTGAAGAAATAAGAGAGAATTGCTCATTTTTCAAGACGTATTCGCCATGCAAGATATCAGTCCATTCTACGTTACCAATTGTTCCGATAAACATCATTGTAGCAATAGCAAACATTGCTAGAGCAATGCCCATGGAAATATTACGAGTGATGATTTTTAGATTAGTAGCCATTTCTTTAGGTAATAACTGAGGTAAAATAATCAACATAAGACCTGTAATAATAGGTACAAGAGTTAATATTGTTAGAATATCCAAATTCATTAACTTACCCCCCATATCAATATGAATATTGAAATCATACCTACCGCAGCCATCAAAATATAATCTCGGGCACTCCCCGTAGTTATTTTCCTGACTTGTAAAGAACTAGAAACTGATTTAGATTCCACTTGTTTGATTATCCCGTCAATTATTGTTCGATCAAACCAAGCAGAAAGATTGGCGAATGGTATGACTGTTTTTGAAATGACATATTCATATGCGTCATCGAAATACAATCTGTTTTGTAACGCCTCAGAAAACTGTGATTTGGATATATTTTCTACGTTCTGATGACCGAATTTACCAGAAAGAGAGACTAACCAACTAATTAGTGCTATGGCTTTTGTACCCTCTTTTAATTTTCCTCCATGAATCCTTGCAGCAATAATCGGTCCAATGATAAAAGAAAGTAATATTGTCGTCCAACCAACAAGTCTTGTATTCATATCAGAAGGTAGAAATGCATGTTCCAATGTATAAACAAATCCATGCATCTTTAGATGATCAATGTCTGCTGATAGGAAATGGATAATGTCAAATAAAGCCAATCCAAATCCTCCAATAGCAGTTATTACTGTAAGGATCAAAAGTGGTTCTCTAATCCAAGGAGTTGCTTCATGAACATGGTTTACAACATCATTTTTAGGTTCTCCAGCGAATGTCATAAACCACATTCTTGACATATAAAATCCAGTCATTCCGGCAGTGGCAAGAATAAGTATAGCAGGTATGATCATGATTGGTTCGTATTCTATTGCTGCCTTCCAAGTCTCAGCAATTATTCCTTCTTTAGACCAAAACCCACCAATAAGAGGTACGCCAATGATTGACATAGATCCAAACATCATTGCCGTTGCAGTAATTGGCATCTTAGCGGCTAGACCGCCCATATTACGCATATCTTGTGGATCAAAGTTGTGATCTTGATGGTTGTCTTGATGTATGTGATCATGTGCATGATGAACTTCATGAATCACTGAACCACTGGCCATAAATAGCATTCCTTTCGCCATTGCATGATTGAACAAATGAAACATAGAAGCACCAAACGCAATCATAGCTGCATGATGATGATCGGTGTTGTAAAACCAAAGAGCCACTCCCAGGCCAGTAAATATGTAAGCCAATTGGCTCATGGTTGAATATGCTAAAACTTTCTTGATGTCATTTTGAACAAATGCAATTAATGCGGCCATGAATGCTGTAATGCCACCTATTAAAGCAATAATTATTCCAAGGTTTTCTAAACCTGGTACTCCATGATGATGTATATCAACAAATGGCACCATCCTAGCCACTAGATATAAGCCAGCATTTACCATGGTTGCAGCATGTATCAATGCAGAAACAGGTGTTGGACCTTCCATAGCATCTGGTAACCAAACATGAAGTGGAAATTGTGCAGATTTCCCAACCGCACCGACAAATAACAGTAGAAGAGCCCAAAATAATTGATTTGAATCGACTAAGGCTCCTGTAACACCTGTAGATGGATCATCGAATATTACCTCAAAATCTAATGAGCCATAAATGTCATACAGAATAAAAAGCCCAACCATTAAGAAAACGTCACCAATTCTAGTTGTAAGAAATGCCTTTTTCGCAGCATAAGCGGCACTAACTTTCCAATAATAAAAACCAATTAAAAGATAAGAACAAAGGCCCATGATTTCCCAAAATATGAAAAGCCAAAGAAAACTATCTGCCAATACCATTCCAAACATACCCATGCTAAATAATACAAATTCCGCATAAAAACGATGATTGCGGTCTTCATTTATTGGATCAGTATTCATGTAACCCATACTAAACCAGCAAATCAAAAAGCAAAGGAAAGTAGCAACAAATAGAATCATCAGTGTTACTTGATCAATCCAAACACCTACGCCAATTATTCGACTTTCTTGTGAAATAGTGTAATCAGACTGAAGGAAATCAAACGTTATCCATTCAAACCATGTGATTGTAGATTGATTTGAGAAATGAGAATCTCCATATAGATAGTCAAATAATATCCAAAGTGCGATTGTTAATGAAACTGCAAGTGCACCCAGTGCTAAAATTCCACCTTCTTTCCATTTATTCTTCCATACTTGATTTTTATTATAAATTTGGCCAATGATTAAGATTGTTGGAAATATCAATAATGGTATTGTAACAACTAAAAATGCTGCATCTATGGACTCCCAACCAGCCAGTTTTAGAATTGGTACTAACAAGAGTATCGGCAATAGAGGATATAATAAAGGATATTCGTGTTTCATTTCACCCATGATTTCACCTCAGTTCCTTAATATGTTAGCATCCTCTAACGAAATTGTTTCTTGGGTGCTATACATTGATAGCAAAATTGCTAATCCAATTGCAACTTCTGCTGCTGCAATAGCAATAGCAATAGCAGTAAAAACCCAGCCATTTACATCCCCATAATACATTGCTCCAGCAACAAAATTGAGATTTGCAGAGTTTAACATCAATTCTATGCACATCAGAACGACAATCGCATTTTTATGATAAAATGTCCCTAATAGGCCAATACCAAATAAAATAACACCCAAACCTACTATCCAACTAGGATCTATCATCATTCTTCCTCCTTTTGTTCAGAAACTTGGGTGATTTTTTTGAATGTGCCTATATTTTCTAAGTTATCAGTTACTTCTCCTCTTATATCCCATACTAGGTTGATTAAACGCTCATCTCTGACTAGATATGAAGCTCCGATCATTGCCATTGCCAAAAGGGTCCCGAGTACGATAGTAGCAAATGCCCATTCATTGAATATTGCATCAGCAAATTCAAGAGTTGTTGGAGAATTTACTAAAATAGTTTCATCCCACATTGAATGAGAATTTACTTCCTGTAAAAGTATGAGAACAAAGATGAAAACTCCCACTGAAGTGAAAGCAGTTATTGCCCTCATCAGTAGTCAACCTCCAATATTTTACGTCTAGTCAACATAACGCCGAACTGAACAACCAACATTACTGAGCCAAGATAAACAAGGATTTGGATTGCTGCCAACATCTCGGCACCAGCAAGGACGAAAACTCCGGCTACTGCAAAAAAAGTTAGCATTAAAGAAAGTAATGAATGAGCCACTCTCCTTGAGAATACACAACCAAGAGCGCCCAATATAGCCAATGATGCTAGAATGACGAACACGATTGCTTGGAAATCAATAGTCAAAATCATGCCTCCAACTTAGCAGCTTTCTTTTCCCGCTTTATTTTTTCTTTTTCGGCCCTCTTTGCTAGTTCCATGTCTACTCGCTCTTGATGGACAGCTGGAAGCAAACGTGTACGGCTAGCATCCATCCAAAGTTGCTCACGTGTATAACCAGTCATGCCATCGTACTCGTTTGTCATAAAAAATGACTCGAAGGGGCATGCTTCTGCACATAGGCCACAAAACATGCATCGTCCTAAATCTATTCGGCCAGAGACAATATCTTGCTCTGCAGGTTTTAAATCCGAAGTATTAATCTCTTCAATTCCTGATCCGTCTTGCCATCTAACGGTTGCAGTATCTCCAGAAATATCAATAATTTCAGCAAAATCATATTGTTGAGGAGGGGGGGCGTGTGCATGAACTAGATCAAAATCTGTTTCTATTTCAATAAAATTATCTTTTTCACGGGCTGCTAAACCGCCGGCTTCTAATTCTCTCCCATAACCATGCCACTCATCACCTTCATTGGTAGTATCAAGAACGTTGACTCTTGTCTCGCTAGTCATATGTAAACAATCATTAGGGCAGGCTTTTACACATGCTTTGCAAGCAGTACAAGTTTCCCATACAATACCTATACGACCATTGTAATTACCTGGAACAAAGAGCCATGGTTCCATATCTTCCAATCTCTCATAAGGATACATTATGGTAACTGGGCGTTCTAAGAAAGGTAATGCAGGAGATGATTCTCTATCTGCAGAATAAATTTGACCAACAGATGGGTGATTTTTGCCCACTCTATTGATTGTAAATTCATCTGCCATTTTAGCCTCTTGAGCATGATAATCATTTTTTAGAAATTTAGCTTTTCCGATATAAGGAATAGTACGTAATGCGGTTTTCATGGTTATCCACATTGGCCTTATAACCAAATTACGGAAATTTGGTGTAGCATGTGGGTGTCCTGTATTATAATCTAAATTTTTCAATTAATTCACCCCCTATTTTTTCTGAGTTCCCGGATATGCCTTAGATAGCGTCTGTGTACTGTATGGCCGACGTGATTGTGATAATGCTTCTTTATCTTCATCTATGGCGTATACTATGAAGAAAAATAGTGCAGTAATTGTCAGAATAGGTGCTGCCCAAATCGGCCAACCCGAATCTGTCCAAACTTCAAGACGTAGGAAAGTAGCGATGACTAGATTTACCAAAGAAAGAGGGAGTAGGTATAACCAACCGAATTCCAAAATTTGATCGGTTCTTATGCGATGTAATGATGCTCTAATCCAGACGAAAAATGCAAATAATAGCCAAGCCTTTAGTAAAACCCATACTAATCCGGGTATTATAGTGAATATAATTTCAAAAGGTGCTCCCAATATTGGTAATGAAGATAAAAAGTCTTGGAAAGGGAATTCCCAACCACCTAAAAAGAACATTGCAAATAATATACATGCTGCATAAGCCCTCATCATTTCGGTTGCAAACATAAGTCCCCAACGTATCCCACCATATTCAGTCCACCAACCCTCTACAAGTTCAGCTTCTGCCTCAGGCATATCGAAAGGTATACGCTCTACTTCTGCAATCATTGTAACAAGAAACAAGACGGCTCCCAGAGGAAGAATGAAGATGTTCCAAGTGTTGGATGTTTCAATTTGAAAATCAACAATCTCTAGAATATTGAATGAGCCACTAATTACGGCTATACTTAGAACTGTAATTAAAAGAGGGATTTCATATGCAGTTAACTGCGCAGCCGAACGCATTCCTCCTATCAGAGTATATTTGTTATTAGACGCCCAGCCGGCAAAAAACACTCCCAAAGGTGCAACACCAAAAATTGCCATCATGAAAATTAAAGATAAATCTGGGTTTGCTGCCCAAATATGTGGACCAAATGGAATAAATGCATAGACCATTATCGTAGTTGCTATTATTATTACAGGAGCTATTTCGAATACCAATTTATCAGCTTTCTTGGGCACTATATGCTCCTTTGTAGCAAATTTAAGGAAATCTGCTAATGCTTGGAAAAATCCTGGAAGTAAGAACCAAATACCATGGTAACCTCGATTATTCACTCGTGAAATTGTCTCTTGAGGATGGTCGTTGCCAAAAGACTCGTTAAGTTTTGTATTCAGAAAACCTATTGGCGTACCAAGTCCCATGGGTAATTTATTCCACCAATCCCCAGCTGTAGCATTTCCTTCACCAATCCAAAGACTTCGTAACGAAGTTGTAGCGCCAATTCTATCCATTAGTCTTCCAATAAATTTGCGTTCTATGTACGGAACGACCATCAGAGTAAGCATCATTACCGCAAATACCACAGTACACATTACAGTGGCTAGGAAAAAGGACTCTAATGCTGGTTGAATTTTTACAAATTCAATTTGTATAGAACTAGGTAATAGATCATGAGTAGTGTCCATCGACCATCCAATGATAGACTCGGCCCAACCACGAATATCTAACCAATCACTGCTAGCCATTTAATCACCTATCTGTTTCTCCAATACAAGGATCAAAAGAGCCCATTATTGCAGGTATATCAGCAACTTTGTACCCTATCATGCACTTAGATGCATACGGTATAGTAATGAACATAGGAGATCTAATGGAAACTCTGTAAGGCATCTTACCCCTGCCTTCTCCTCCTCCTGCAATATAGAACATTGATTCGCCCCTACTATCTTCAAAATGATGTGAGCCACTTGTTCCTTCTGGAGCACGTGAAGGTGCTTTTGCCAGTATTTTTGCATCACCTGGCTCATGGTACGTTTCAGCTCCTCCGGGCATTTTATCAAGTGCTTGTAAAACTAAACTAGCACTTTGGCGCATTTCTTCTACCCTGATTCTGTATCTATCATAACAGTCTGCACCCTTTATTGATGATCTTTCCACGGCCGGAGTCCAATCTAATTCAGAATAAACAGAATAAGGGTGTGATGTCCTAATATCATGGTTTACTCCTCCTGCACGTAGATTTGGTCCAGAAACACCATGATTTATCATTTCTTCTGGTTTCGCATAGCCAACGCCTTGACTCCTAATAAGGAAAATTGTACTTTCATCAAAAAGTGATTCATATTCTTGGATACGATCTAAGAAAAGAGATAGTTTGTGTCTAGCTCGCATGGCAAAACCATGTGGAAGATCTCTTTTTACGCCCCCAACTCGAGGGAAATTATAATGCATTCTTGAGCCGCCTAACTCTTGTAATAAATCCATCATCATTTCTCTTTCACGTAGACACCAAACCATTACACTGAGATTTCCTATATCCGGACCATATGCTCCAAGCCACATTAAATGACTGGCTAAACGTTGTAACTCAACCGCTACTAGACGAATATATTCTGCTCTTTCAGGTACTTCAACACCAAGTAAATCTTCGGCTGCATAAATATATGCATGAGACCAAGTATTTGCACTTGCATAACATAAACGATCGCAATAAGTGGTTATTTGTGTAAAATCTCTGGATTCACAAATCTTCTCAACGCCCCTGTGTATGTAACCTAAATCAGGTTCTGTATCCACTACAGTCTCACCATCTACTTTTACTTTCAATGTCCATAGCCCATGCGTCATAGGGTGTTGTGGGCCCATTGAAATCCACATTTCTGCCATATTATAACCTCATTTAACTCTCTCAGAATCGACTGTTTTTCTTTTGAAACCTTGAGCATCATCATACATTTCTTGAAAATTATGGTATCTTAATTTATGTTGTTTTTGTAATGGGTGATATCCTTTTGGAGTCTCGTGAGGTTGTAAAACACGACGCATTCCAATATGGCCTTCAAAATCAATGCCTACTAAGTCCCATGTTTCCTTTTCATTCCAATCTGCACCTACCCAGATATCTTGAATACTTGCAACTGAAGGATTGCGAGTATCGCCCAAATGGATAATTACTTCTATTTCTAAAGGTACATCAGAACCAGTTAACTCAGAATTATTAGTTATTATGGGTTGCACCACCCCTTCACTATGAGGAGGATTCTTGACTCCTGTCCTTAGGAAATGATATATTATTTCCCAATTCTTATCTTTTGAATCGGGCCAATGGATTCCAGTTATCATTGAACAATAATCGACTCCATAATCAGAGTATAATGATTCAGCAACTCCTCGCCAACTTTCTGGAGATACCATTAACTTAACAACTGGTCTAATTTGAGTACCGCTTGAACGCTTATCTACAGACGAAGAAACACCATTGATAGAATCTAATGTATTTGCCAAATCCTCTGCAGAGGATATTTGAGACTTTTCTGATACTATACTCATGACAATAACTTCCTATTTCTATTGTTCATCTCCAAGGATTATTGGAGCTATGCTATCAGTTCTAGAATGGCTAGGTACTGCACCTATACGGATTATTTTCTCACGTAGTTTACCAAAGCCATCAATAAGTGCTTCGGGACGAGGTGGGCATCCTGGTATGTAAACGTCAACCGGTATCACCGTATCTACGCCTTCAAGGACATTATAAGATTGAAAATAGGGTCCGCCAGAAATGGCACATTCTCCCATCGCTATACACCATTTTGGTTCAGGCATTTGTTCCCAAAGACGAACGATTGGATCAGCAAATTTCTTACTTATTGGACCATTTACAAGTAAAACATCACATTGTCTTGGGCTTGATCTAAAGAAAACACCGAATCTTTCTGCATCAAAACGGCTAGCGCCAGCTGCTGCCATTTCTAACGCACAACATTTGATACCAAGATGCAGGGGGAACAATGATTTTCTTTGACCCCAGTTGAAAATTCTTCCTGCTAGAACGCCTATGATGTCTCTGATTCCACTTGCTTCAAGTGCTGCATCAGTTGTATCTCCAACCGTATCAATCAACATTCGGCTGCTAAACATAGTATAATTCTGACCATCTTCTGCCATAACAATTCCTCATATGTAAATTCTGCCTCTTTTTCTAAAAACATGCCAAACTCCTAGACTCATCAGGATGATAAAAATTGAAAGTGTGAATAATGCACTATATACCTCTGAATTTGTCAGTATTTTATCTTGAACTGTAATTATTCCTCCGAATGCAAGAAACATGAATGCTATATCAAAAACAAGGAAGATAATAGCGTACCAATAATACTGGAAATGAAAATTTATATCCGCATCTCCTACTGGCTCTGAGCCACATTCATATGTACTATCACGACGGATATAGAGACTTTGATCTGTCTCATAACCAGGTAATAACCAAGAGCTTAGTTTTGATTTATCATTAGAATTTGGAGTAGGTCTAAGGAGTCTTGAACCGATGAAACTACCTATTGGGAAACCAATGCCAACTAGGGCCATAACGGCTACCGCGATATAATCTTCAGGTACAGACACACTCACACCACACGTCCCACTAGAGGTC
>PCAI01000037.1 GCA_002731195.1 Methanobacteriota archaeon
GGATTAACTGATTATGAAGAATTGAATACATGGAATACTAATCCCAATTTTGAGGACCCGGATAACGACAGTGATACATTTTATCACTTTCAAGATTGCAATGATAATGATTCGGCCATAAATCCAAGTATGAATGAGTTACTTAATGGAGTGGATGACAATTGCGATGGCCTAATTGATGAGGGGTACAGTCAGACTGATTTGGATGGCGATGGTCTAATTGATTATGAAGAATATCACATTCATGGGACAGATTTCAATAATTATGATTCTGATGGAGACGGTTTATCTGATTATGAAGAAGTAATAGTGTATGAAACAAACCCATTATTATTTGATTTGGACGAGGATTTTGATGGTTGGTATTGGTTTGAAGATTGTGATGATAATAATTCCAATAGATATCCAGATATGAATGAAATATTAGATAATGTTGATAATGACTGTGACGATCTAATTGATGAAGATTTCTTACTGTTAGATTCAGATTCAGATGGCCTTAATGATTTTGAAGAATATCATAATTATTCTACAAATCCCTTGGATGGAGATTCTGATGATGATGGTTTACCTGATGGGATGGAAGTAGACTCATTTAATTCTAATCCAATGGAGAAAGATTTGGATACTGATGCAGATGGATGGTATGAATTTCAAGACTGTGATGATGAGGATTTTGAAAGAGCACCAGATAAGCCCGAAACATTAGATAATAAGGATAATGATTGCGATAACTTGATTGATGAAGATTTTTGGTCTTTGGATAGCGATTATGATGATATTTCCGACTATTCAGAGTATCACAATTACACTACTGACCCCTTTAACAATGACTCAGATGGTGATGGATTAGCAGATGGAATAGAAATATTACAAAAGTTTTCAGATCCAACGAAATATGATTATGATAAGGATTCAGACGGATACTATGAATTTGAAGACTGTGAGGACCTATTAGTTCAGATAAATTCTGGTGCTGAAGAATTATGGAATGGTATTGATGATAACTGTAATGATGAGATAGATGAAAATATTACACGATTGAATTTCATAAATACATCTCCAGAAAATAACCAACAATATTATTGGGATTCAGGGAATAAATCATTGATTATCTCCATTCAGGGAGTTCCTAGTAATATTGAGCGTACAATTGTATGGGATTTTGAAGGCTTTTCAGTAACTGGTAATACTTCATCTGACAACTTAAGATTGTTCCTTCCTCCTCTGGATTGTAATAATAAATATAGAAATTCTTTAGATACGCATCTGTGCTTAGAAGGTAATAAAAATCAGAATATTACAGTCGTAATAACTGATTTAGGAGTAGAAACTGAATTGGTATGGCAAATTAATACAGACGTATGGATTAGAAACTCAAAAGAAGACACCAGTGTGACTTCTTTACTTGGAACTCCAACAGGAATTCTGGGGATAACTATTTTTGTAGTGATGGTCTCTTTGATAGGAGTTTTAGTTGGCATTAGAATAAATAATAATAAAAATCTAAAGGATGCTTTTGACGCATTTGAAATTTCGGCAACTTCTAATTCCAGAGGAAGGGAAATAGCACTGCCGGCTGCTCCTGAACTAAAGGATCTAATATACCAAGATGATAGAATTAATTAGGAATCTTCTTCTTCTTGATCAGTTTTGTGGTTAGATCCCCATTCAGCATCTGGATAACCTCCAGACCACTCGCCGACAACTGAAATATCTTCAACTTCATCATCCTCTCTCCATGGAGGATCGCCATCTGAACCACTGATAATCAGACATCCTTCATCATCTAATCTTTCAATTAATGTATTAACTCCTCTCTTAACAGATAAGAGATTACCAATTGGAGTTCCAGAAGTGACAAAAGGTGATGTTGCAGTACTAATAAGCAATCCTTGTTTTGGAGATATGATATCATGGCTCGTATTAGGATCGTATGGATCGGTTACAGTTGCTACAATTTCACCTTCTTCGACATAACTTCCCGCAGGGGCTAAAACATCTAATAATCCTCCCTGATCAGATCTAATCCAATCTGATCCGGTTGCTAAGAGTCTGAATCTTGGACGACTGGGATATCCAGGAATCATTCTTAGACTCCTTAATACGTTCAGAATGCCATACATTGCAACCTGTACCGATTCTGGGTCTGCCTCATCAGCCCCACCTCCTTCATATGTTATACAAGCAATATTTTCTTTATTTGCTGTTCTTCTAAGGGAACCCCGAGGGCCTTGAGTATCCAAAATAGTCTCAATTCCAAATGATCTGGCTGTTAAATTACTGGGAGAATGTGCAAGATTAACACGTATCTGAGGTATATTTGTTCTCCCCTTAGCAGCAGCATGAAGATCGATTATGTAATCACTACCTGATATTATATTTGACCAAATTCTATGTGCAACTCGTGAAGTAGTATTACTATCGAGTACTCCGGGGAAGAATCTGTTTAGATCTCTGCCATCTGGGAAATATCGGCTTTGTCTTCTGTAACCAGGTAAATTAACTATTGAAACAATTCTAATTGTCCCTGACATCATAGAAGGATCTAGGGCGTGACCTTCTCCTAGAAAATTTGGCCCAGATAAATAAGTCAGAGCTAAAGGGCCTACTAATTCATCCCCATGAATTGCCCCCAATAACGTAACTACTGGACCAGGTCTTACGCCATGTAGTACTGTAACATTTACTGGCCATGAATCACCAATCTCTACGTCTAGTAGATTAAATGGAATAGTTCTCATTTCACCTGGTTTTATTCTTTTTCTTAAAAAACTGTGTGTCTTAACGCCTCCTTCTCTTGTCCATTTATTAGATAACTTAGAGGATTCTTCTAAACCCTTTTCAATTTCTATACGTCTACTTTTGGGAATCTGGTTGGCTACTTTGAGTGGTCCAAAACGTCTCTTCTTAGACCTGGGGACTATTTTATTAGTAGATTCTTTTGCAATTATTGGATCAATATTGCTTTCTTCTTCGGTATCGGTCAACATGTTGCCGAAGGGAACTGAATTAATAGTGTGTGCTTCTTATTAGGCGAATAATTGAATTCTGATGACACATCTTGACAGTATATGAGTAAGAGTGGGGACGTGTCGATGCAAGAAAAATATGCGGCCAATAGTATTTGCTTTGGTTGTGGACCTGCAAATAAAAAAGGGCTAAAAATTAAATCATATAGAATTGATGAAGGGTTGGAAATGGAATTTGAAACATCTGAAGAGCATCAGGCATTTCCGGGAATAATTAATGGAGGCATAATTGGAACTTTACTTGATTGTCACGGAAATTGGGTAGCTGCAATAGCACTAATGGATGAATGGGGAGAAGAAGTTCCTCCTTGCACCGTAACTGCCTCATATAGTATCAAATTAAGAAGGCCTACTCCTTCAAATTCAAAACTAAATATAAGAGGGAAGGTAATAGAAATTAAAGATAAAATAGTGAAGGTCGAATTAGTAATGAAAGTTGGTGAAAAGGTTTGTGCGACTGGAGAGGGTCTTTTTGTGGCGATAAATGAAGATCATCCGGCATATCACAGATGGAATTAATAAAAAAATATTTTTAAAAAATATTGAATAAACACTAATGATAATATAAGAAACCTATTTTAGAAATATAGCGGTATCCTTTAGAACGGCCAAACAAGAGAGTTGTTGTGGAGCATCCTTCGACTCGTCTTGATGAATTGGGTTTAGAAAAAAAACTCATATCATTTTTAAAGAAAGAATGGGGCATAAAAGAGCTTTTTCCACCGCAATCTAAAGCATTACCATATTCTTTGGAAGGTAGTAATATAATGCTTACAATTCCTACCGCAAGTGGTAAGTCATTAATTGCATACCTTACGATAATTCACAGATTGATTAATGATTTAGAAGGTCAGAGGGCAATTTATGTTGTCCCACTAAAAGCATTGGCTAAAGAAAAATTTAATGATCTAAATGAAATGACTAAAGATATAAATTTAGAAGTAGGGTTAGCAATTGGAGATAGAGAAGGAGAATCATCAGCAATAGAAAATGCAGATATAATTGTCTGTACAAGTGAGAAAATTGATTCTCTAATTCGTACAAAACCAAATTTCATGGATAAAATAGGAATTTTAGTTACTGATGAATTCCATCTATTAAATGATCCTGGAAGAGGACCTACTTTGGAAATTGTTCTATCGAGAATAAGGCATAGGAGGCCGAATGTGCAAATCATAGCACTTTCTGCCACGGTCGGAAATTCAGAAAAATTATCTCAATGGTTGGATGCTAAATTAATTAAATCCGATTGGCGACCAGTATCTTTAGAATATGGAATATTAAATGATTTAGAAGTAACCATTCACAAAATTGACAGTAGGGGAACGGAAAAGAAGCCTGATCCTCGGATGATTAAAGGCAGAGGAACGCAAAGATTAATGGCAGTTCTTGATGATACTGTAAAATCAGAAGGGCAATTACTAATTTTTGTTGCATCAAGAGCTTCAGCACAGAAAGAAGCTAGGGACTTGGCTAAACATGTAATCAGAAAATCAAAAACTGATAATTCCATTTACAGTGAAGAAGATTTATCTTCGTGGGAACAAATATCAGATTCTTTATCCAAAAAAGGAGAGGTGTCTGCTCTTGGGAAAAAATTGATTTCAGCATTAAAGGGAGGAGTTGGTTTTCATCATGCTGGGTTGAGTAATTACCACCGGGAAAAAATAGAAGAGTCTTTTAAAAATGGAGAAATTAACTGTTTAGTTGCTACACCAACTCTTGCACAAGGAATCAATTTACCTGCACGCAGAGTGATAATTCGTGATTATAAACGTTGGAATACTATCGCAGGAACTAATATACCGATATCAGTAATGGAAATAAAACAAATGATGGGGAGAGCAGGAAGGCCAAAATATGATACCAGAGGAGAATCATGGATAATAGCAAAAAATGAACAAGAAGTTGATTTTTTAGTTGATAGATACATCAATAGTAAATCGGAAAATGTGACATCAAAATTATCAAATCCGAATGCAAAAAAGGCAGAAGAGGATCCTGCATTACTGACTCATGTATTATCCATGATATCTACAAGTGATTTAAGAGACAGAGATGCTCTTGGTAGATTTTTTGGGAAAACATTTTTATCAACCCAATTGAATCCTGAAAATTTGGCCACTAGAATAGATGATTCCATTAATTGGCTAGTAAAAAATGGCATGATTACGCGAGAGGGTGAATCTGAATTAGTTAAAGAAAGAATATTGCAATATAAAGTAGTGGATGTAGAAGAGAAATGGGAGGACGAAACGCCATCTTGGGTAAAATCAGCATTCAGTATCCCGGGTTTAGATATTTCTGAGCAAGAAGTAAAAAAAGAATACCAAAAAGGGCCCAGAGAAGGACCTGCAATCTTTGGTTTTACTAAAGCCAGTTCGATTAAGATTGCAGAGCAAAATAATCCTGAAATACCTACTATGACATATAAATCTACAAATTTAGGGATGAGAGTGTCGAGACTTTATTTAAATCCGATGTCTGGAAGAATTATAAAAAATGGCTTAGAGAAAGCGATGGCAATATTAGTAGGTGATGATAAGTATCATCAAATTTCTCCATTTGGAATTTTACATTTAGCAGCAAGTACTCCTGATTTCTTGCCACTATGGCCTAAAAGTTCTGATTACGACATCATACAAGCGGCCATACATAATCATTCAAGAGAGTTACTAACAGAATCTCCTGACATCGAAGAAGAACAAAGAATGAAGGGAGTTCTAGTTTTAGAATCATGGATTGATGAATTAAAATTTGAAGATATAGAGGATAAATGGAGTGTGCAACCAGGTGACTTACGCAGTAGAACTGAATTAGCAGAATGGATATTATATGCAATTAGAAGAATATTGGCCGAAGATGAGGATTTGAAGAATATGAATGTAAATGCCCATACATTGTTATTTGAGTCAGTTAATGAAATTCATAAGAGAGTTAGATACGGATGTAAAGCTGATTTACTTGGATTAGTCTCCTTGAGAGGAGTTGGGAGATCCAGAGCCAGAGAACTCAATAATACACTTGGGGTAGTAAATATCAAAGATGTTCTAATGCTAACTGAAAATGATAAATATAAACTTTCAGATTTAAGAGGTTGGAGTGAAAAATTAGTAGAAAACATAATTATTTCCGCGAAACAACTTTTGAACAAAAATAATTAATAATTACCAAGGAGGAGTAATATGGAAATAGTACATCCAGTACCATGGTTTCCTGCATGGGGAGTAAAATTCCAAAAACCAATAAAGGATTTAGATGATTTGATATCTAAATTTAATGAATTTAGAGGAAATAATCGTTGGGCATTATTGGCATATGAGGTTTTGGCAAGTGAAGTTCATCTATGGACATCTTGGTATGCATTAAGAAGGAGAGAGGAAAGGGGAGAAATGATTGCTAGGACTCCTGATGTAGAGATTTTGAGATTAATATCAGGCACACACCAAATAAAATCAGGTTTTCAAAGAGCAGGAATAAAAAAAGGAGACGGAATGGCTTGGATTATTTATCTCCCTGATGATGGAGAGACGAGTGATTTTGGCAAAATAGAAATTAAACGATCAGCGTATTCAGATATGGATAAAGACGCAAGAAAGTTAACAGAATATATGGGAGTAAAAATCATCCCAAAAAGACCGAGTCCTACTCATAAAGGATTGGAGAGAGTGGGCATAGAAGGGGCCCTAAATCATCTAAATAATTCTCAAATAGAACAGTTATTTTTAACTCACATGTCTTTATCAGAATTTTAAAATTGACGACCCATAAGAGACAAACTGATATGTAGTGCCCTCAAGGGAAGGGCGTTAATTATGTCCAAGTTCTACGGGTTCAGATTTTGTGTCAATTGTGAAGTAGCCTGTACTAGTGGGAATTTTGTTGATCATAAACAACAAAGATACTGTACTGCTTGTTGGATTCAGAATCAAAATCCAGATCATCCTGGGATAGAAGAAATAAGAGAAAAAATCATTGGAGATGCTGAAAAATGGAAATGCATAAAGTGGAGTAGGGAAGAAGGGCCACTGCCAATAGGCCCTAAATCTCATCGTAATTGAGGTTTTATTATGTCATTAAGATTTGCTCCAGATGATTTGGATGCATCAAAATGGGAGAATATTGAGCCTTATTTGATTAACTTGAAAGAGAGAGAAATAAATAGTGCAGATTGTATTATAGATTTAATTCAGGATGAATCACAACTGACTGAAATTATTTCTGAGACTCGTGCTAGAACATATATAAACATGACAAGTCAAACAGATAATCAAGAATATCAAAAAGCGTGGGGGGATTTTGTTGAGAATATTCAACCTAAATTATCAGAATATAGTGATATAATAAATAAAAAAATAATTAACAATGCGTTTGTAGATAATTTGCCGGAACGTTATGCAGTTATGTTAAGAGGCATAAAATCCGATATTAAAATATTTAGAGAAGAAAATATACCACTTCAAACAAGATTGTCGATATTAGGAACAAAATATAATGAAATCCGAGGAAAACAAACAGTATACTTTGAAGGTGAAGAAAAGACTCTGCCAATGATGGCGATATATCAAGAAAATACAGATAGAGAAATAAGAGAATCTGCTTGGAGGGTTACAACTTCAAGAATTTTACAAGATACAGATAAAGTTTCAGATATTTTTGAAGAAATGATAGAGTTAAGGCATCAAATAGCAATTAATTCAGGTTTTAGTGGATTTCAGGAATATATTTTTGCAGCCATGCATCGCTTTGACTATAGCATAGAAGATTGTTTAGAATTTCATGATTCAATAGAATATTCATGCATGCCCCTTAAAAATCAAATGAATGATTTTAGAAAGAGAAAATTAGAATTAGATAAATTTAGGCCATGGGACTCATCTGTAGATGTTGATGGCAAAAAACCTCTTAAACCATTTATTGATGTAAATGAATTGGTAAATGGATGTTCAAGAATATTCCATTCAATGTCAACAGAATTGGGAGATTTCTTTGACCTACTACAAAAAAATAATTGTCTAGATTTAGAAAGCAGGAAAGGTAAGGCACCTGGCGGATATCAATATTACTTACAGAAAAGTAGAATGCCGTTTATTTTCATGAATGCTGCAGGAACACAGCGTAATCTTGAAACTATGATTCATGAAGCAGGACATGCTTTTCACTCTTTTTACTCTGGGCACTTAGATTTGATTCATGAGAGAGATGCTCCTATTGAATTTGCTGAAGTGGCATCCATGTCTATGGAACTATTAACTCATCCTTACTGGGAAGAATTTTATGAGAAAGAAAATGCAATAAGAGCAAGAGTAAAACATTTGAGAGGGATTATACAATTTATGCCTTGGATGGCAACAATTGATTCATTTCAACACTGGATTTACAAAAATCCAAGTCATACCCGTTCAGAGAGAGTAGTAAAATGGTTAGAAATACAAAAACGATTTGGATCTAAAATAGAATATGGCGGAATAAATAAAGAAGGAGAGGATTTGGAAAAAATCATGGAAATTAGTTGGCAGCTACAAGGGCACTTGTTCGGAGCGCCATTTTATTATGTAGAATACGGAATTGCTCAATTAGGTGCCCTACAAATGTGGAATTATCAGAAAAAGAATAGTGATAATGCCCTTAAATTATATAAAAATGGACTATCATTAGGATACACAAAAGGACTTACAGACTTGTTTAAGGCAAGTGGGTTAAAAATGTCTTTTTCGAAAGAGCATGTTAATAAATTAATTAAGGGAGTAAATGAACAACTTCAAGAAATTTCTACGAACTGATAGGACACTGAGTAACCTACAAAATTAATCTTGTAGGCCCTCAGCTGTCACTGTAAAGACTGCCTCTCCTTCAGGAAGGTTTGGGCTATCTACAAGACGTGCTATTCGACGGCCCCCTTTTGATTTCCTGAGATAAAGGCGGAATGTACTAGCATGACCAACTATATGCCCTCCAATAGCTTTTGTTGGATCTCCCCATAAAGCATCTGGCTTTGACATAACCTGATTGGTTACTAAAATGATGGAATTTTGGACATCTGAAAGTTGTTTTAATTCCTTCAAATGTCTATTGAGTTTTTGTTGTCTAGTTGCTAGCATTCCTCTTCCAATATATTCTGCACGAAAATGGCTAGTTAAAGAATCTACAATTACCAATTTAACATCAATATTTTTTCCCATTCTCTTTATTTCATCAACAAGTAATATCTGGTGTGCAGAGTTATATGCTCTTGCAACATGTATTCTTTCCAATGCATCACTCGGATCAATACCTACTGATTCCGCCATTTGAGCTATTCTCTCGGGCCTAAATGTATCTTCAGTATCGATATAAAATACCTCGCCGTTCAAACCTCCTTCTTCTAATGGGCGAATTGCATTGACTGCTAATTGATGGCCTATCTGTGTCTTGCCACTACCAAATTCACCATATACTTCTATAATTGATTGAGTTTCGAAACCACCGCCTAATAATTCATCTAGTGATGATGTTCCAGATGTTAATTTTTGGACAATTTTTCGTCTATCCAGTAATGCATTGCCGCTAATAAAACCACCTATATTAGCCATTTTCTTTGCACCAGCGATTATTTTTGCTGATACAGCTTCTCCTAATTCTGCTTGTTCTGCTAATTCTGAAGGACTCATTACGGCAATGGCCAATAATTCCTCGAAACCTGCTTCACGTAATTTTTCAGCAGTTGCTGGGCCGACCCCAGGTAGATCTTCGACTGTCAATTCTGGTTCATCAACGTCTATCACAATTTCTTTATCTTCTACTTTTTCACTTGCTGTTTTTTTACTCATTTTATCGCCTACTATGACTATATCTTAAAAGTCGGTAGTATATTAAACAACTAATAACCCATTAATTGAAAATGAAAGTGCTCATAATTAGATATTACTCTCAGTATAACGATTTTTCACTTTCATTTTATATTCATTTTTTGGTATCGGATGGTGGATTTGAACCACCGGTCTCCGGGTTATGAGCCCGACGAGATAACCTGACTACTCCAACCCGATGGTTACACCGGAATGGATAGATTATTTGAAGACAATGGAGATAATACCAATATCTAATATGGACCATTACGATTGTAGTAGTAATTACACATAATCAAATGTGTAAGGATGCTAGTTGATATTATTTGGAATCGGATGTATAATTTATTCTTTTAAATCCTACGTCTAATTTCTTCGATGAGTAAATCTGATTCGGAAAGTAATTTGAGAGAGTCTTGAATCTCACCTTCTTTTAACAATTGTGTGATATCTGAAATATTTTTTTCTATA